>CAMZLC010000085.1 GCA_947311605.1 uncultured Sulfurovum sp. | reverse complement strand
GGAGGTGGAGCGTAGCTATATTCAACCACAAAAGCTGGAACTTGTGATGATTAAGCGTGAAGAGTTGCTGCAAAATGCAGCCTAATATTGGAAGGAGTTTGGAAATTGCGAACATTTAAGGACACTATCTTAACAGATTAATGACGACATCAGAGTCCAGTAAAACCTTATCCACCTATTATCCTACTTTTTCCACGTAGTCCTTGTACATACTCTGTAGCATTTACATCTACAAAGCTCTCAATGGGTTTCATCGTTTCTAAAAATTGGTTTAGATTGTCTTTATTTTGATTTTTAATCTCTTTTTTTACCACACGTCTTATAAACTCAGAGACGGAAATATTGGCATTACTTGCTATAGACTTTAGCTCTTGAAGCGTTGTTTGTTCAAAATATATTTGCGTTCTTTGCATTTTGACTCCTTATACACCACCACTATACATTACTATAGATTAAATTATAATTAATTTCGATTTGTCAAAAGTAAAAAAAGTACGTTTACAATGGCGATGCAAATTGAGATTTGAAGAGTGTTGCCACAGGAGAAGTTCCTTAATTTTTTTCGCTACAATACTACAAAAAGGTATGCGCATGGAGATTCAAAAAGGCATCTACCGCCACTACAAAGGCAATGAATATGAGGTGATCGCTGTCGCCAAGCATTCGGAGACAGAGGAGGAGATGGTAGTCTATCGCGCACTCTATGGTGAGTATGGCATCTGGGTGCGCCCCTATGAGATGTTTGTCGAAAAGCTGGAACTAGATGGGGTAAAGGTGGACAGGTTTACTTTTTTATATAGCTGAGACTATATCCCTTCCATGCGCTTGCCTTCAAAGGCAATCAGTCTCTCTCCGCGCCACTGCACATAAAGCTCAATAGGACGGCAGCACACCTCGCAATCTTCGATATAGCTACTCTCTTCTTCGGGGTCAAGCACCATAGAGATCTTTTCCCAGCAGTAGGGACAGATAAAAAAATGTTCCATCCTAAAACCTTGTGCTGATACAGAGATAAAAGAGAGGCAGACTGACAAAGCTCAGTACGATACCGTACCCAAGCAGAGAGGCCACAAAGCGTTTTTCCAGTCCTGCCATCATTGCCAGCATGGAGGAGGAGACCATGGGTGCCATGGCTGCCTCAAACAGCGTGACCTGCGCGGGAAGACCGTGGAGATCACGCATCCAAAAGAGCGGCACCAGCACTAGCGGAGCAAGTAGAAGTTTGAGGGTGAGACCTAGGCCAAAGGGGAATAGCTTCTCCCTATCCAGTCGAAGTTTGAGATACAGACCGATAGAGAGCAGGGCAGCGGGGGTGAGTGTGGCTGCAAGCCAGGAGAGCAGCTGTATGAGCAGGTCAGGTACCATAGAGCTTTGCATTGGCAGAGCAAGAAGCAGCGCCAAAAAGGCGGGGAAGGTAAAGATGCGGGTGAGGATGGCAGCAAGGCTTGCTTTTTGACTGCTGTAAAGTGAGAGTATGACAAGTCCTACTGTCGAGAGGATCAAAAAAGAGCCAAGCTGATCATAAATGACCGCATAGGGGATGCCCTCTTCTCCAAAAAAAGCTTTGGTAAAAGGTACACCCAAAAAAGAGGTATTGCCATAGGGTACGACCATCAGCAGGGCCCCGGTAAGTGATCTGCTCCAGCCACATACTCTGGCAAAGAGCAAAATCAACAGCGCAGAGAGTACAAAGAGTCCCCAGGCGCTGCTGATAGGCAAGATAAACCTGCTGTCAACCTTCAGGTCAACCATATAGACAAAAACCAAAGCGGGAAGAGAGAGATAGACAACAAAGCGGTTGAAGCGATCGGCCCACAGTTCCTGGGTATGTAGGGAGAGGAAGTGTTGGGCGGTATATCCTCCTACTAAAAACAACAGCAGTATCATGACAGAACCCATAGTCACTTCTTTTTGGCAAAGTATAGCCAAAATTCTATATAATACCCTCATGGAACATAGAATCAATTTTATACTGAAACCAAGTACGATAGAAAATCTCCAGGTCTATGCCGAGATACTGGATAAAGAGATGAGTCTGCTCATAGAGGAGGCACTGGAGGGGTATTTTTCTGAGATACAGAAACAACTCTTAGAGAAAAATATGGCAGACGAAAATGCCATGACCAGTCTGGACTATGAGGAGTTTTGGGAGGGAGTGGAGTTGTAAGGCCACACACTCTTGTTTTGCGAGAGAAATGGCTTTGGTTGAAGCCTAGGAGTCTGTCAGGCTTATCTTACTGAAGCGAAAAATGCACGCTTTTAGACATAAGTTCGACAGACTCCTAGTTCTCCTTGACCCGATAGAGCACCGCGTACATGAGCGGTACATAGATCAAGTTGAGCAGGGTGGCCCATGCTACACCAAAGCCAAGAGCGATCGCCATGGGTTGTACGATCAGGGACTGTCCGCTGGCAAAGAACATGATGGTCATCAGTCCCAGTACCGTAGTGATAGAGGTCAAAAAGATAGGACGCAGACGCATCAGTGCCTTGGTGATGAGTGCGGCATGATCTTTTTCGGTTTTGATAAAATCCAGCATGATCAGTCCGTCATTGACCACCACTCCTGCCAGTCCGATGAGCCCCATGACACCAATGAGAGTGAGGTTAAGACCAAAAAGGTAGGTGCCGACAAGTGCCCCCAAGATAGAGAGCGGGATCGTCGAGAGAACGATCAGTGGCAAGAGGAGAGAATTAAACATCCAGACCAGCGAGATAAAGATCAGAAAGATGGCGATTATAGCCGCACGGGTCATCTCTACTTTGACCTGTCGATTCTCTTTTTCTTCTCCTTTGATGATGACTTTTACGCCCTGTTGCCCGATATTCTTCAGTATCGGCTTGACACGATTCATTACCTCTGTGGCAAGGATGCGCTCTTTGTCAATGGTGGCGACCACAGACCAGACACGCTCCCCTTCCTCCTTGTAGAGCCTGAGCATGCGCTTCTTGTAGACAAAGGTAGCGATATCACTCAGTAGCACGGTTTTGCTCCCGTCCGGTGTTTCGAGTGCTAGAGAGTGGATGTCGTAATTTTGCTCTCTGGAGGGATCTTCCAGACGAATACGGATCAAGCCCTTCTCATCAAATATTTTCCCATACTCCGCCTCGAGAAAGAGTCCTCGCAAAGAGGAGACAAGATTTGCCTCAGTGAAACCAAGTGCCTGCCCATAGTGATTGAGTTTGAATTTGAGCTCCAGGGGACCCTCTTTGGCATTGTCACTGACGAGAGTGGTGCCATTGATCTCTTGCAGAGACTGTTTGAGTATTTTGATCGCAGTAAATATCTTCTCGTCCGTTGCGCCAGTGAGACCGATCTCGATATCATTTTTGACGATACCTGTCTGTGGGACATAGGTGTTGATCTCCTCAAAGATCTTTTTTCCCCTTGCATTGGTCATTTTTTGGAATGCTGGCAAAACCTTCTGCTCTATACGCTTGAGGATGTCATGCGAGTCCATGGTGCGGATCATATCTTTGCCATCATACTCAAGCGAGAGATAGGGGTTGATATATTTGTCAAAAAAGTTTTCCGGTTTTCTCTCATGCAGATTGACGAAGATCTGAAAGAGATGCTCTCCAGACTCAAAAGTCTGATCAGGATTGAATTTGATACCTGCGATCGAAGTGACAGAGGAGACATCATCATGGTTGATAGATTTCAGGATCGTCTGCTCCACCATAGAGAGTAGCTTCTCTGTGTCTGCCAGGCGGTTGTTGACATCGACCTTGCCGCTGATATAGACCTGACTGGCATCAAAACGGGGAAAGAGCTCGAATTTGAGTATCTTGAACATGCCGACAGTCCCCAAGACGATACCGATAATGATCAAGAGAAGTGCTGTTTTTTTAAAACGGAGTAAGCCGCCCAATACTTTGCCATAAAATGCATTGAAACCATCCCAAAAAGGGCTGGGTTCATGGTGGTCAACAACCTTGCCGACTGTGAAGAACTCTTTGGCATGCAGAGGCAGGAAATAGAAGGCCTCAAAGAGCGAACTAATCAGTAAGATGGAGATCATGACGGGCAAGACCTTGACAAACATACCCATTTGGCCACTCATGATCAAAAGCGGAAGAAAGGCAAAAACGGTCGTGGCTGTTGCGGTGAGTACTGCGGGAAACATCTCCACGGCACCCTCTATGGCAGCCTCTCTTGGCGGTTTTCCCATCTCCATGTGCCGGTAGATGTTCTCGGCCACGACGATCGCCTCGTCTACCAACATACCCAGTGCGATCAGAGCCCCTAGCATCGTAAGCATATTCATACTGTATCCCATGACCTCTGCTGAGATCAGTGCGATGAAAAAGCTGGTAGGGATGCCGATGGCTACCACGGTGGCAATGCGCCAGTTGACACTCAAAAAGAGTGCCAAAAAGACCAGAAAAAGCCCAAACATAATGTTGGTGGTCACTAGATTGATACGGTTCTTGATCCAGACAGAGGTGTCGGTATAGACCTCAAAGTGTAACTTTGGATAGGTCTTTTGAAATGAGGGAAGCATCTGGCGGATCTGCTTGCTGAGTGCCAGGGCATTGCCCTCTTTGGTCTTGGTGGTATTGATAGAGATATTCTGCTGACCGTTGAAATGGGAGATCTCATGAGGTGTGCTCAGTCCATAAGTAACCGTGGCCACATCTCCCAGTCGTATCAGCTTGGAGCCGATATGCAGCAGTGTATTCTCCAATGTCTTGGCATCTTTGGCACCATTGACCGTAGAGAGATAGACCAGGGTTCCCTGCTGTTTGATGGTGCCTGCAGGATAGATGGAGCTGAGTGTGCCGATAGCCTGGTAAAAAAGTGTTTTGGGGATATGGTAGGCATGGAGCTTGGCTGGATCGATCTTGATACTGACCTCGTCATCTGCATCACCCCGTATCTCGATGGTGTTGAGAGCCTTGATGTTTCCTAGTTTATTTTTGAGGGCGTCGGCAGCATCTATTAGTGTGGCTTTGGGCGTATCCCCGGAGATCGCAATGAGCAGGAGAGGGAAGTTGTAGATGAGGATCTTGGCAATGGGCTCATTCATATCCGAGGGCAGGTCTCGTTTGATCGCGGCAATGACATCCTTGGTGTCTCCTAGGACGAGCTGATTATCCGCTCCGGACTTGATATCGGCAGTGATGGAAAAGCTGCCGTTTTGGATCACTGTCATGACATTGCTGAGATTGTTGACACTTTTGAGCCCATCTTCTATGGATTTGACTGCCATTTTGTCCAGAACATCCGCACTGGCACCAATATAGCCTCCACGTATGGAGATCTTGTCCAGCTCGGCAGGAGGGAATATCTCTTTGGGAATACTTTTGTAGGCGAAAAATGCCATGAGAAGCAAGAGTATAAAAAAGATATGGTTCAGTGCCGGCTTGTCAATGGCAAACTTGATAAAGTTTTTAATCATTAGGTTCCTTTTCTTCAGCTGCATCAGTGATCTCCTTGTTCTCTTCCATGGAGAAGATCGTATCGGTGATTTGGTTTTTGTATTTGAGCTGTTCGACATTCATCTGCAGGATATTGTGCTCCTCTTTGAGTGCAGCCACCTCTGCTTCGAGGTGGTTGATCTGCTTGCTTTCGTGGTAGATCTGGTTACTAAGATAGATCTTCATCAGTGCCAGGATCAAAATGATCGCCATAGAGATGATGGCAATAGAGAGGATGCCCAGTGTGATGCCTTTTTCTTTACGTTGCATTATTCTGCCTCTCTGAAACGGAATGAGCGGAGCTTGGCACTGCGGCTACGAGGATTAGTGACGCGTTCTTTTGTGTCTGCAATGATCGGTTTTCTACTGAGTGCTTTGCCCAGGGCATGGGTTTTTCCACAGGTACAGCGCAAAGCATGCGGATCACAAATACATGCTGTGCTCCAGCGTTTGAAACGGTTTTTGACCAGACGGTCCTCCAGTGAATGAAAAGTGATCAAAGAGAGTATCGCAGCAGGAGGTCGAATCTCTTCCAGTGCATCCAGCAGTCCCTCGATCTGCCCCAGTTCATCATTGACTTCTATGCGTATAGCCTGAAACATCAGTGTGGCAGGATGTATTTTTCCTCCCGAATAGAGGACTTTTTTGGCAATATCACTCAAGGTCTTTCCGCTGTCGATAGGGGAGTGGGTGCGTACCCTGAGTATCTCTTCCGCCAGTTTTTCTGCCTGAGAAATCTCTCCATAGTGTCTGAAAATATAGTGTAACTGCTCCAGGCCATAGCCATTGACTATATCATAGGCAGTCAGCGAGGCTCCCCGATCCATACGCATATCCAGCGTCTCACTCTCAAAGGAGAATCCCCGCTCTTTTTTGTCCAACTGCAGCGAAGAGACACCAAAATCTGCCAGTATGCCGACGATAGGTTCCTCCCGGATCTCTGTAATAGTTTGGGCAAAGGAGCCTTTGTGTAGTACGTATCTGCCGGCATAGGCTTGGAGTTTCTGTCGGGAAAAGGCAAGTGCCTCTTCATCTCTGTCAATACCGACAATACGCAGATGATCTCTGTACGCCAGTATAGCAGTGCTGTGCCCTGCATAGCCCAGAGTGCAGTCTACGATATAGCCTTCTGAACAGTGTGAAAAACTTTCCAATACTGCATCCAGCAATACCGGTATATGTGGTGAATCACTCATTTGTCTACCTCATGGGGTAATATTTATCTGGTATAATACCCAAAAACCTCCCAAAGGATAATAAGTGACCAGCAAACATCTCCTGGAAGAGATACAGAGTGTTTCGCTTTCAATGTTCCGTAAGAATTTTTTAGGTGTCTACCACGGCTCTATCTCTGTACGCACATCTCCCAGTGCCTTTTTGATCAATAAGAAAGAGGCTATTTTTGATGAGATCAATCAGAACTCGATGATCCAGCTGGATGTAGAGAAAAGAGATTATCGCTGGAACATCTCCAGTATGGACAGCGCGATACATGAACAAATATATCAGGAGATGCCACAAGCAAAATATATCTGCTATACGATGCCTCCTTATGCCACAGCTTACGCATTAAACCATGCCAAGCTCTCTCCCCGGGATTACTTTGGCGATCTCAAGATCGGAGAAATCCCTGTGTACGATCCAGGACATTTCCACGACTGGTATGACAGGGCTCCCTATGAGGTCAGCGGTTTTTTCAAGGAGAGCCAATGCCATATGATGCTGATCAAAGGGTTTGGGCTGTTCACTTATGACCGGGATATCATAGGGATGGCAAAAAAGATCGCATTATTGGAGAACAGCGCGAGACTTTTGATGCTTGATGCCTCTGCCTAACTTTCAGACTAAATTGCTATCATTAGGGAGAGTTTATTGTCAATTATTGTGTGATATAGAATATTGTATGGAGAGTACATGGAAGAGATAACAACGAGATTTGAAATTGTGCGCCTTGCCGTCAAAATGGCGGACCATGAGACGGTGTCCGTGCAGGCCAAAAAACTTAGAGACTTAAGCCTTGACGAGGATCTCAATGAGATCATATCATTGCTGGAGAGTAAAAATTACAGACAAGCACTTTATTTAATGAAAGGCTATGTCAACTCACTGGATGACAGTTTTTTCAATGAGCCTTCCGCGGCACCTGTGCCAAAGAAGCGCAAGGCACAGCAGGTAGCAGAGGCACAAAATCTCTTTGACATGATGCAATCCCAGCCCAATAAAACGATTAATCTGGATGATATGTTGAGAATGACCGAAGAGAGTGCTGGGGAGACAGTGACCCATCATGAGCCAGCACGTGCGGCTGAAACGTATATTACGCAGGCCAAGAAGGAAGTGGAGAAAAACGAAGCTTACCTTGATAGGTACAAAAACAGAGCTGAAAACAAAACGATGAAACCTTTTGAGGAGAGCAAGGAAGAGCTGCTTTCAGATATGGAGGGTAAGGTTATAGCAGCCAGTGTTGTATCTGAGCCTATGGAAGAGCATGTCTCTGAGCTGAAGCCTCCAGTGGAACCAGAATTACCTGAACCTAAAGAGCCCGAAAGTGTCTCTGAAGTGGTAAAGGAGAGCATGGAGGAAGAGGTACCGGAAACAGTGCCAGAAGAGAAAGCCTCTGAGATAGCCACAGAGGTCATAGAGAATATTAATGAAGTACATGAGCGCTTTGCCGAGACGGAAATGGTGGAAGATATAGCAGCTGAGGCAAAGAATCCAGAAGCGGAAATCTTGTCTGTTGAAACACCCTCGTTGGATATAGCGAAAGATGCAGATGTCCCGACAGAAGAAGCGGCGCATACAGAAGCAGTATCAGCAGACCAAGCCCCCATTCAGAATCCAATGCCAGAAGCGGCTCCTTTGTCCGTTTCTCCTATTGTCAAGGAAGTTGACATCCCAGAAAAGCATGGGCTTGCACTGGAGGAAAACAAGGCTGAACTCAAGGCCAAGCGCAAAGAGGACTACACAAAAGAAAACAGGCGTTATTCTCCGATCTCCTATATTGATCAGAAATTTCGTAATATGCGTCATCAGTTCCCTCAGGTTGAGGAGGATGAAGGTGCTATTATCGATGAGGTGAAGGTATTGCTGAAGCAAGTAGCCACAGAGGGGTATACGGAAAATGATATTCGAGATGCTATCCTCTTCTTTCAAGAGAAAAAGGCAGAAGGCCATAAGGCCGAAGCGGCACAAATGCTCCTACTGGCAGCTGCCAGTGAGTCCAAATATGCCCAGTTGCTTCTGGCAAGAGAGCTTTTCAAGGGAGAGGTACTCAAGGTAGACTATCCCGAGTCTTTCACTCAAATTAACAGACTGGCAGAGCATGACTATCCTGAAGCCATCTGCGACTTGGCACAGTTGTACGAATATGGATACGGTATCAAAAAAGACAAAAAAACTGCACAGCTCCTCTATGAAGAGGCGGCTGAAATGGGCGTGGAAAGAGCGCAGAAGCATGCAGAGCGTTTCTCAAGAAAAAAGGGCATACTTAGCAGCTTTTTCAAATAATACAATGCTTTATCCTTGATACCAACCAAGGAGAGGTTCGCTGCTATCCCCTTGCTGACCTGACCCGTGCTTGGGCTCACTTTCTCTATAACCCAGTTTTAACCACAAGTTGAATAGAATATGCACAAAATTACACTGAAGGCAGTTAGAGATGATTTCATGGATGCAGAAACACAACAAATACTTGATTATTACCATTTGGATAGCCACCATCGCATTTATTGGTGCGGGTTTTGTAGGTTGGGGTAGTTACCAGTACGGCTCAAAAGCAAGTGCGCTGGGAAAAGTAGGTGATATAGAGATCACGCAAGAAAGATTTGATATGACGTATCAGAACTTGTACAATCAATATAATGAGTTGCTCAAGGGAAAATTTGATGAAGCCAAAGCCAAAGAGATGGGGTTGCTGAAACAGGCTTTTGACTCTCTAGCCTCACAGGCACGGTTGCTCAGTCTTGCCAAAAGCTATGGTATCGTGGTTTCTGATAAGGAATTGGGTGAATATGTGGCTTCGATCAAGGGCTTTCAGAAGAATGGAAAGTTCAGTAAAATAATCTATCGAACCTACCTCCAAGGAAGAAGGCTCAAAGCCAAAACCTTTGAATCTGTATTGAGCGATGAGTTGACCGTTCAAAAACTCATCAGGTTGCTAGGGAGCAAGGCACTTCCCTTTGAAACAAATATCTTAGCATCTGCATTGAGTATAGCAGACAAAGTAGCCTACAAGGTGATTCGACCTGCAGAGTTGGAGGTCAAACTGGATGATGCAGCACTCAAAAGCTTTTGGGAGGCGTCCAAGAGTAGCTATATGACACCACGCATGTATGAGGTGGAAATTGTATGGACAGACAGCGCCAAGGCCAATGTGGATGAGAAGGCACTGCGTGACTTCTACGATAAAAACAGCTACAACTATGTAGGAGCAGATGGAAAGCAGTTTACTTTTGAGCAGGCCAAATCCATGGTGACGCAGGATTATAAAATCAAGAAAACAAAAAAAGAGGCACTAAAAGCATATGTGGCATTTAAAAAGGGAGAGACCAAGGCCACAGAGACCAAAGTGTTAGCCGAGAATAGTCCGGAGCTTAGTCCTGCATTGTGGTCAGAAATTACCCAGGCAAAAACGGGTGATGTTGTCAAGCCAAAGGTAGTAGGCGTGAAGTATGCCACGGTCAAGTTACTACATGTTGTGGAGCCAAAAGAAAAAGAGTTTGAAGAGGCAAAGAGCGAAGTCACAAAAGTATTGACAGCCCAAAAGAAAAATGAACTCTTGGAGGCAAAATCAAAAGAAGTGTTGAAAAATATTGAACACGAGAATCTCGCCACTACAAACTGGATGACTATGCAAAAATTTGACAAGATGGCACCACTCAGTCAACAAGAAACTTTACAGTTTTTACAAAAACTCTTTACATCTTCAGTTAAAAAAGGTATGATTACAGTGTCGGATAATGTAGTTGTCTACAAAGTGACAGAGCAGAAGATGGATAAAGTTGACAGCAATCTCTCGAAAATGGTTGAAGGAAATGCCAATCAGATCAAGAAAAATGTCTTCGAGTCTAATCTCTTTAAAGCACTCAGCAAACAGTATCCTACCCAAAAGTATGTAAAAGGGATTTGATTTGAATAAACCAGTTTTAGCTATTGACATTGGTTCGACAAAGATTTGTGCAGTCATAGCTGAAGTATCTGGTGATGATATTCAGATCATTGGTCATGGTATCGCAAAATCCCAAGGGGTAAAAAAAGGTATCATCACCAATATAGAACTGGCCTCCAAGTCTATTCGCAAGGCACTCAATGATGCCAGAAGAATTGCAGGCAACAATATTTCTACTGCGACAGTCTCCATCTCTAACGCCTATGCAAAAAGTATGAGCTCGACAGGCGTTGTCAATATTCCCCAGAAAGACATCTCCACCAAAGAGATCAATCGTTTGATGGAAACAGCACTCTATAATGCCAATATTCCCAATGAGTATGAGGTGATCCATGTGCTTCCCTATAACTTTAGGGTGGATGAGCAGGATTTTATAGAGGACCCTTATGGTATGAATGCCAGCCGTCTGGAGGTAGATGCCAATATCATACTGACACAGAAAACCAGCCTGAGCAACCTCAAAAAAACAGTGAGATCAGCTGGTCTGGAGATAGAGGGTATTGTGTTGAACAGCTACGCCTCCTCTATCGCCGTATTGCAGGACGATGAAAAAGAGCTGGGTGTTGCCTTGATAGATATGGGTGGCCAGACTAGCAACCTGATCATTCATGTCGGCAATTCGATACGCTACAACAGCTTTCTGGGTGTCGGCTCCAACCATATTACGAATGATCTTTCTATGGCTTTGCATACACCTCTCCAGATCGCAGAGAATGTCAAGGTGCGCCATGGCAATCTTGTCAACGGTTCTCACGAGGTGATTGAATTGCCAGTGATTGGTGATGAGGAGAGTCGCAACAGCATCTCGCTGGAAATGGTACACAATGTCATCATGGCTCGCGTAGAAGAATCGCTCTCCATTCTAGCCAACTCTATAGACAAGAGTGCTTTGGGTGAACAGATCGGTGCCGGTATTGTGTTGACGGGTGGCATGACTAAGCTCAAAGGCATCAGGGAGCTGGCGCAGGCGATCTTTAGAAACAGTCCTGTAAGAGTAGGGTATCCTAAAAATATAGGGGGATTGATCGAGGAGCTGAGAGATCCTGCCTTCTCTACAGTTATAGGTTTATTGCTGTATCAAACGGGTGGTCACACTGAGTACGAGATAGACAATGAAAAAAATATGTTGCATTCCAAAAGCGATACACCTGAGATCGGGCTTGGGGATATTAAACTTGATGATGAATCCATGGTGAAGGACAGGATGAAGAAGGAGCGAAGAGAAAAAGGTGTAGGCAACAAGGTACTAAAAGATCTACACGGGAATGAAGATAGTGATACATTTTCATTCGACGATCTACCAAGACCAGACAGAAAAGAGGGAAGCATCATGAGCAAAATTACAAACTGGGCAAAGCAGTTATTTTAAAAAGGGGGATGAGATGAATGAATTAGATAATTTTGGCGTAGAGGTCGAAATCATAGAAGATGAAATCGTGATAGAATCAGTAGTGACCGCTGCAGGCGCAAAGATCAAGGCAATTGGTATTGGTGGAGGGGGTGGAAATATGATCAATCATATGATCAATGAAGGCCTTACCGGCATTGACCTCATAGTTGCCAATACTGATGCGCAGGCACTGGACTCCTCTTTGGCGCCTGCGAAACTTCAGCTGGGATTGAATGCCACCAGAGGGCTGGGGGCCGGTATGGTGCCGGAGAAGGGTAGAGAAGCCGCCTTGGAGAGCTTTGATGATATCAAGGAGATGCTTGCGGGTGCGGATATTGTATTTATCTCTGCAGGTATGGGCGGCGGTACCGGTACAGGTGCTGCTCCTATCGTGGCACAAGCTGCCAAAGAGGTGGGTGCCTTGACTGTTTCAGTAGTGACCAGTCCTTTCAAATTTGAAGGACGTAAGCGTACGAGACTTTCAAAAGAAGGCTTGGAGGAATTGAAAAGAGAGAGCGACTCTATTGTGATTATCCCCAACGAAAAGCTCCTCTCCATCGTAGAAAAAAACCTTGGTGTCAAGGAGAGCTTTCGTCTGGTTGATGATGTACTCTCCCAAGCGGTTTCCGGTATCTCCAATGTCATTCTTTCTCATGGCCCCAACGATATCAACCTGGACTTTGCTGATGTTAAAACAGTAATGAGTCACAGAGGACTTGCGCTGATGGGCTCAGGCAAGAGTGAGGGTGCCAATGCAGCCTATGACGCTGCCAAGGCGGCGATCGACTCTCCGCTGCTTGACAATATTTCCATCAATGGTGCCATGGGTGTGCTGGTGCACTTTCATATCCATCCTGACTATCCTATCCTCCAGATCTCAGAAGCGATGGAGACGATCGAGGACCATGCCCATGAAGATGCCAATGTGATTTTCGGTACCACAACCAATAGCAATATGGCAATAGATGAAGTGAAGATCACGATCGTAGCGACAGGGTTTAGTAACAACGAAAATGTAGCGACAGAAGAGGCAGAAAAAGCTAAAAAAGCAGGCGATCTCCTCTCCGGCATGCGAGGAAATGTGACTACACCAAAGCCTTCGACAATGCAAACAAGAAGAGTGGTGGGTGGCTACGAAAGTGAAAATGAAGACATTCTTGAGGTGCCTACCTTCCTGCGCAAGCAGATGGACTAATCTCCTCTTTTGATCCTCCCCTCTGGGGTCATGTATTGCCCATCTCCACTTGTGAGACAATTTCTTTCTTTTTTAGTGCATATATGAAAAACCTATGATCCTCATGGCCCCTAAAGCACCAGCTGATTTTAGGCAGAAACTGTTGCAGCTTTGACAAAATCATCAATGATCGCTTGTGGATTTTCCAGACCCACAGAGACCCTGACAAGCCCCTCTGTGACGCCCAGGCATGTACGTGTGTCGGGGTCAAACTCTCTGTAGATGGTACTTGCCATATGCAGTGCCAGTGTGCGGTTATCTCCTATATTGGCAGTCTGTATCACCAATTCTAGGTGCTCCAACAGGGCAAAGGCTCGCTCTCTGCTCCCACATTCGAGTGTGAGTATGGAGCCACACCCCTCTGTGTAGTCTGAAAGATACCGCTGATGGTCAGGATGGTTTGCCAGAGAGGGGTGTAGGACCTGGATATCAGGCGGAAGCTGTTCGTGCAGTGCCTGCGCAACAGTGACAACTGACTGGGTGATCCTCTCTAATCTCAGAGCCAATGTCTCCAGCCCAAGCATAGTCAAGAAGGCAGCAAAAGCATTGGCACTCATCCCTATATCCCGAAGGGCTCGCTTTTTGCATATGGCTATCATAGACTTTTCTCCCATTTTTTTCAGGAGAGGATGCAGATCTTTGTATTTTGGGTCTCTAAGTTTTTCATTTTCTGTCTTGGTTGCCCTCAATACCGCTACACCTCCTAGTGCCGCGCTATGCCCACTCATTGCTTTGGTGCTGGAGTGTACGACAATATCTGCACCCATCTCCAAGGGTCTTGTGGTCAATGGAGTGACCGTATTGTCAACAAGCAGGAGTGTGTTGTATCGATTGCATAGCTGAATGATCCTTGGAAGATCAGGCAGTTGGAGGCTGGGATTGCCCACACTTTCTATCAGCACCATTTTGACAGTTCCCTGAAGCCTTTTTTCTATCTGGGAAAAATCATCCAGAGCACAAAAGTGACTATGGATACCAAAGCGCCTCATCGTCTCATTGACCAGGGTATAGGTGCCTCCGAAGAAACCACCTATACACAACACTTCATCCCCTACACCCAAAAAGGCTGTCAAGGCCATGGAGAGTGCTCCCATGCCGGAGGAGGTAGCGATGGCACCAATACCTCCCTCTATGCGTGCTACAGTGTTTTCTAGCTGTGTTACCGTGGGGCTGCCCACTCTCGCATAGAGAGGATGCGGTAGTTCCCCGGAAAATATGGCTTCTGCTTCTTGAGGGCTCTCGTAGCCGAAAGCTGCAGAGGGGACAATGGCAGGCGCGATAGCCCTTGTCCTTGAGCCTGTACTGTGTACCAACAGTGTGTTGAAATCATCATATTTCATAAGGTGTCTCTCTTTTTTCTTCATGAATAGTTGTAGGATCGACATGGTGGCCGTCAAGCTGGCTTAGCAGGATATCCATTGTGTGCATCGCTTCGCGGTGTCTCTCTTTCCAAAAGTGATCGAGTACGGGGTTGCCTGTTTTGCAGGGTGCTGGATCTATACTGTTTTCCAGAATCAACACGATCTCTTTGAGTGTGATCTTGTCCAGAGGCTTTAGCAGGCTGTATCCGCCATGTATGCCCTTGGTGCTTTTGAGGATGCCATGTTTTTTGAGCTCCAGCAGTATCTGCTCTAAAAATCTTTGTGGGGTATTGGCGTACATGGCAATCTCTTTGATGCTCAGCTGTGCATCTTTTTTTTGTAGACTCAGTTGGTACAGGGCGGCGACCCCATAGATGGTTTTTCTGGATATGCTGATCATAGGTATCTCTTGAGATAGAGGGTATAGTGGTATATCTTGCATCCTACACAGTAGTCAAAAAATGCTTCCAGGGCGGCACATATCATGAGTCCGGTGATAAGCACTCTTGCAGAGAATGTGAAAGGGAGCAGAAGAAGCAGTATAATAAAAACCATGAAGGTGAGACCAAGATATGTAGCAAATCGTTTGGGGGCCTCATCGCAGGGTTTTGGTGGGAGTTTGACAGTGCGTACAATAGTAGTAG
>CAMZLC010000084.1 GCA_947311605.1 uncultured Sulfurovum sp. | reverse complement strand
TAACTCCTGCTGATGCTGTTTACTGTTACCATTATGATGGTGTTGGTTCCACTGTTGCCATTACCAACAGTTCGCAGAGTGTTGTGAACTCTTATACCTATTCACCGTTTGGTATGCTCCTGAATGAATCGGAAACCTTTGCCCAGCCGTTTAAATATGTGGGTAAGCTTGGTGTTATGGCTGAGGATAACGGGTTTTATTATATGAGGGCACGGTATTATGATCCGGTGATTGGACGCTTTATCTCTGAAGATCCGTTGGGATTCGGTGGCGGCGATGTGAACCTGGCGGTCTATGGTTCAAATAATCCGGTGCTTTATTCAGATCCTACTGGACTTTGGACATTTACACTTGAGGTGAATATTAGTGCAGCTTTAGGATTTGGTGGAGGGGGTGGTATGGGCTTTAATATTGGACACTCTCAGCAAGATGGCTGGTCTGCCTCTGTTACAGGCGTAGCTCAAGGTGGTGCATATGCAGGTGCAGGAGCTGGAGTTGCTGTTGCAGGGACACTAACTAATGCTTCTAATGTAAACCAACTGAATGGCACATCAACTCAAACTGGTAGAGCCAGCATTGGACCTGCATATACAGAAGTGACTTTTGGAGATGGCTACCAAGGAATAACAATTGGAGGTGGGCCTAGAGCGGGGTGGTCAATAGGTGCGACAGCTGGATCAGTTACCAAAGATACTGTTTCAGCGATAGTCCAATATAGCAATGGTGTTTACTCAATTGGCAATACAGGTTCATCGAGTATCTGGAGTTCTAGTTCCTGTGAAAACTGATTATCTAGTATTTGGAGTTCCAGTGGAAAGTAGTAATATATTGGATTGGTTGGCAGGGACAGGTTCTTTTTTTGCTATCGTGGGCTTGGCCTGCTTTGTTTGCCTAAGGCATCACTATTTAGTGCATTATAAATTCAAAAAATATATGTCCGACAATCATAGTGAAATATGGAAAGACTTGATGCAGGAACGAGGTTGGCTACCAGCTCCAACATGGTCAAACACTTATTTTACTAAAGCCATTTATGATTTTATTTGGAGAAGCGAAGAGAATTACGATGATCCTGAAATAGATATTTTTCGAAAACAAATAAAACGTTTTATTTGGGAATTGCCATTGTTTATTATTTTTGTTTTCCTTTGGGTTTTTTGTTTAATAATGATGGGATACTAAGCGAAGGTCAAAAAATGGGTCTGCCGTTGACCTTTCCTCTTCCCTTCCGCTCAAGCGGCAAACTAAGGGCAAGCCTCAGGTTAAGAAACCGGGACAGACCCCGATAAATTGCAATAATGGGGGACAGACCCCAATTAAAACCAAACAATATTAACTATATGCCTACGACAGACTACGGTCCAGGTCTTTCTATCTCTTCCGCCTCAGCGGCAAGTTAAGGGCAAGCCTCAGGTTTACCGACCTGTACCCCACGAAGCCAAGCGCACTGTCGCCTAAGGCCCATCGATTATGTTTGGTGGCCTCCCCAGCAGCACAGACGTAAAATAACCCTCCAAACTTCCCAGCAGCACATCCCTGCAACCTGCCCCAGCCACTAAAAAGAAAGAAAGAAAGGGGTCAAGTCTGCCGTTGACCTTTCCTCTTCCGCTCAAGCGGGAAACTAAGGGCAGGAGCCGGATTAACCACCGAACGTTGAGCGAAGCCAAGCGAAATGTCGCATAATGCCTTCTGTTATGTTTGGTGGCCGTGGAGCGAAGAACGGAAGTAAATAAAACCACCACACTTGCCGACAGCAAAACCCTGTAACCTACCAAAGGCACTAAACATAACTGACATTATGCGAGCGGACTGTCTGGCGCTTTGTTTGCGGCTTTTTGCAAACAGAGTGACAGACAGGGAGCATTACATTGCGCCCCGGAGTCAACACCGAACTTGAAACGTACGGGCGGGTGGGCGTTCATAAGCGGTGTAGTGGAAGTCCTGCCTGGTAATGCGGTGGGTGGGTGGTGGAGCATTGTCAGGCAGGGCTGTAACGGAACCGCTTCCCTTGCGCAGTCCGGTCTTTTTCGGTCTGCGCCAAATGTCCAAACCAACATGGATTACCTCCGGAACCCGGACAAGGCAGCGATCCGACGAAGCACCCGAAAATTCAGAATCATAACCCAAGCCCAGGCGAACCACTGCCGTAAGGAAAGACTTGGGTTTATTCAGAGCTATAGTTTTTTAATCAGGGAAAATAACGATAAATATCTTTACGGTGTAAAGCACGAATAAAAATAACAATATCGCCTTTTATTTTGACTCCAATACGATAATTTCCAAAGCGAATCCGGTAGAATTCACTGTTTCCTTTAAGATGTTTTAAATTCTTTATTTCATTAATATCTTTAGCTATTTCAACTTTTTCGATGATTTCTTTGACATTGTTCAAAAAAAGCTGGTCTCTTTTTCGACGTTTCAAATCTTTTGAAAAACTTTTTCTAAACTCTGTTTTCATGCAGTCCCTTCTTTGCCACTCAAAATATCAAAAATCTCATCTCTGCTAACATTGTCAGAAGATTCGCCCTCCTCAATGGCTCGTACCAATGCAATATCCTCCATAGCCTCCATAAAAAGGTCGTGCACAACATCTTTTTTTTCTTCGATGGCTTCAATAATAGCCTGTTTAAAAAGGTTTTTTATTTTATTTTCATCAATTAATGCTTCCATCTGTTATCCTCCTTAAACAGCTTGTTTTTGTAGGGATCGTAGTTTTTTTGCATCGTGCTTGAGTAACATTCCTTCCATAATTTCTTTGATAACACCTTTCTCGTCGGGATCAAGCTTGGATGCTGCTTCAAAATGAAGGCGTAAATCTTCATCAGGACCACGTTGTTTGTCAAAAAGTAGAATATCAGCGCTTACGTGTAAAGCAAGAACAAGCTTTCTGAACACATCTAAAGTTGGTTGTGAAGTGCCAGCTTCGTATCGTTTCAACTGAGAAACATGTATATCTAATTTGCTTGCCATTGCTTTTTGTGTTAAGCCGTTTTCTTTTCGTAGCTCTGCTATCTTTCGAGGAAAGGACATAGTTTTACTCCCTATTTTCATGGATTGTTTCCTCTTAACATACACTATAGTTTTTTTGCCCTTGACGTATCAGCTCACATTAGATACTAATAAATAACCTTTATTGCAACTTGACAAGTTTTTTAAAAGGAGGCTTTTTGGAAACAAAAAGCCCATCAGCTTTTCTACCTTTGGCGAGAGAGAAAGTTGATGGGCTTAGAACCCCGGCAGAGAACCACCGGAAGATACCTATCTTCTACCGCATCTCCGCCTGAAAAACAACCACGGGCAAAGGAGGTGATTTCATGGCCCACTTCGAGACCACAGACATATTCAAGGGAGCGTTCCTGCTAAGCAGTGGCGGCAATCTGTCCGGTATATCATTCAATGACCGACACATAGCCACCTTCACCCTCACTGGAAAGAACCTGCATAAGCTGGACAGCGATTACCATTCAGGCCTTGCCCTGGTTAACCCGGTAATCCTGCGGAATTCCCTGAATCACCTACGAGATTTATTATTTGACATGCGAGATAGAAGAAGGAGAAATACACGAAATGATAGACCAGCAACGAATAGACACCATCAAGCAGTCCGTTGATATAGCCCCATTTATTCGAGCCTGTGGGGTAGAGCTCAAACAATCCGGTAAGAGCTTCAAAGGATATTGCCCGTTCCACGAAGACAGGAAAAGCCCATCCCTTTCAGTGACTCCTGCCAAAAGACTCTGGCAATGCTTCGGCTGTGGCAAAGGTGGCGATGTAATCGACTTTGCCAAAGAGTTTGATGGAACAGATTTTAATAGCACAGTGGAGAAGCTGGAAACGTATATTCCTGCAGCCGGCCTTAAATCCTCAAAAAGAAAGCCGGTTAAAAAGAAAAGAGACCCCGAACCGCCACCACTCACCCCCGCACACTACAAGCTCCTGCAAAGAGTAGCGGATTTTTATCATACCGCCTTTAACGAAGATTCAAGAGCCGTGGATTATCTTGTTGATCGAGGGATCAGCAACAAAAAACTCTTCTCTGATTATCAGACAGGCTTTGCCAACGGCACCCTGTTAAACGTACTGCCTTCTGATGGTGAAACCATTATCCGCTTAAAAGAACTTGGAATCCTGAATAAAAAAGGCAAAGAACACTTCTACGGCTGCGTAACCTTTCCGCTCTACGATTCAAACAACAATCCCGTTGGAATGTATGGCCGTAAAATTCACGAATTTGATAATGGTTCAATCAGTCACCTTTACCTGCCTGGAGTCAGAAAAGGAATCTTCAATCGTCAGGGAAAAGGTTCAGGATCCGTTAGGGTGCAATACAAAAAAGTGACATAACTTAAGCCGCCATCGGCAAATCTGTAAGTGTATTATTGTAATACATATTTTTAACTTTCCCAGAGACGACACGACAACAATTTCTTAG
>CAMZLC010000083.1 GCA_947311605.1 uncultured Sulfurovum sp. | reverse complement strand
TTCTATGCAAAATGAGAAAAAAGAGGAGACAGCAACATCGATCGAAACACTGCTGCCACCCAAGATACAGGAAGCAGCCAAAGCAGAAAAACCCAAATACAGTCAAGTTGTGACACTGCATCCGGCCAAAAAGGTCTGGGTGGGATACACAGATCTTGCCACCATGAAGCGTGCGGCAAAGGTGATCGAAGAGGATCTTGATTTTGACACCTCTAACACCTCCTGGATACTGGTCGCCGGACACAATGCGATCAACTTTGTTATCAAGGGAAAAAAGCTCACACTTGGTAAAAATGGGAAAAACTACTTTTTGATCGAAAAAGGAAAAGCAAAAGAGATCTCGAAAGAGGAGTTTCAAAAACGCAATAAAAGTACCGTTTGGTAAAGATAGGAAAAGATATGTTTGATGAAATACAATTTGAAAAGATCAACAGGCTCCCCAAGTATATATTTGCTGAGATCAATGAGATCAAAATGGCAGCACGTAGGGCAGGAGAGGATATCATAGACTTCTCTATGGGAAACCCCGATGCCAGAACGCCACAGCCCATCATTGATAAACTGTGTGAAACAGTCCAGCGGGACAAAACACATGGATACAGTGCCTCTAAGGGTATCTACAAGCTACGCCTGGCCATGGTCAACTGGTATAAGCGAAAGTATGATGTAGATCTGGATGTGGATACAGAAGTGGTGGCAACCATGGGAAGCAAGGAGGGCTATGTACACCTGGTACAGGCGATCTCCAATCCCGGTGATGTGGCGATCGTGCCGGATCCTACCTATCCGATCCATTCACAGGCATTTATCCTGGCGGGTGCCAATGTGGAAAAGATGGAGCTGATCTTTGACGAAGAGACATTTGAGGTGGATGAGGAGCGCTTCATCGCTGACCTGATGGAAGCGCTGGACAACTCTCTGCCCAAGGCAAAATTCCTTGTCTTGAACTTCCCGCACAATCCTACGACAGCAACGGTGACCCCAGGATTTTATGAGAAGATCGTAGCCATCGCCAGAGAAAAACGCTTCTATATCATCTCTGATATCGCCTATGCGGATATTGCTTTTGACGGCTATAAGACACCCTCTATCCTGGAGGTGGAGGGCGCCAAAGAGGTGGCGGTAGAATCCTATACGCTCTCCAAGTCCTACAATATGGCAGGATGGCGCGTGGGGTTTGTAGTAGGCAACAAGAAGCTGATCGGTGCACTTCAGAGTATCAAGTCCTGGCTGGATTACGGTATGTTCACTCCGATCCAGGTAGCCGCGACAGTGGCACTGGATGAGCACGGCTATGTGCCTGATGAGCAGATCATCCCCCGATATCTCAAGCGCAGGGATGTGATGCTGGAGGCCTTTGCCAATGCAGGTTGGCGCATGGGCAAGCCCAATGCCTCGATGTTTATCTGGGGGAAGATCCCCGAAATCTGTCGGGAGATGGGCAGTCTGGAGTTCTCCAAGAGACTGCTGAGAGAAGCGGGTGTAGCGGTGAGCCCGGGCATAGGTTTTGGCAAGTACGGCGACCACTATGTCCGGATCGCATTGATCGAAAATGAAAATCGGATCAGGCAGGCAGCCCGAAATATCAAAAAATTCCTGAGAACAGTAGAAGAGGAAAAGAGGCAACATGGTTAAGATAGGCATATTGGGTGTAGGCACTGTGGGTGCCAGTGTGGCAAATATACTGGAGGCCAATGCCGCGATCATCGAAGCACGTGCCGGCAAGCAGATCGTGGTCAAGAGAGGCGTGGTCAAAAACCTCTCCAAAGAGAGGGGTGTCAGTATCACACTCTCCGATGATCCAATGGAGGTGATCAATGATCCCGAGATCGATATTGTCGTGGAGCTGATGGGTGGCGTAGAAGAGCCCTATACGCTGGTCAAGCGGGCACTCCAAAAGGGCAAAGCGGTCGTCACCGCCAACAAAGCCCTGCTGGCCTATCACCGTTATGCACTCCAAGAGATTGCAGGTGACATACCGCTCATGTACGAAGCTAGTACGGCAGGGGGTATCCCAATTATTGGTGCGTTACGTACGGGGCTAAGTGCCAACCACATTGAGTCTATACAGGGCATCATGAATGGTACGTGTAACTATATGCTTACCAAGATGATCAATGAAGGAGCACAGTATGATGCCATCCTCAAAGAGGCTCAAGAGCTAGGCTATGCCGAAGCAGACCCGACCTTTGATGTGGGTGGGTTTGATGCTTCTCATAAGCTACTTATTTTGGCAAGTATCGCTTATGGGATTGATGCGAAGCCCGAAGATATTCTCATAGAGGGTATAGAAAACATTACCCAAACAGATGTGGCATTTGCCAAAGAGTTTGGCTATGAAATCAAACTACTTGGTATTGCTAAAAAAGTAGGGGAGGGTGTAGAGCTACGTGTGCACGCCACTATGATACCTCAAGAATCTATGATAGCCAAAGTCGATGGTGTGATGAATGCGGTCACTGTGGTAGGTGACAGAGTAGGAGAGACGATGTACTATGGTCCAGGAGCTGGTGGTGATGCTACTGCTTCTGCTGTGATCTCTGACATCGTAGATATCGTACGTGGTAACCAAGGCCCGATGCTAGGCTACAAAAAAGGCTTAGAATCAGGACTCAAACTCCTCAGCCGTGATGAGATAGTCACACAGTACTACCTACGCTTAGAAGTAGCAGATGAGAGTGGTGTACTTGCCAACATCACCTCTACACTCGGAGAGTTTGGTATCTCTATAGAAAGTATGCTCCAAAAGCCTACCTCTGACGAAGCCGTAGCCAAGCTACTCTTCACCACCCACAGATGTAAAGAGAGTGAAATGCAAGAGGCTATCACGGCACTTGGCAAGCTTGATGTAGTGCGTGGGGAGATTGCTATGATGAGGATTGAGAAGTAAAAATATGTCAATTTGACAGATTTTTATCCATTTTTACTAAGTTGTTATACAATAAACTAAAAAAGGCTTGAAATGACATTTGTAGACTTTTGTGCTGGTATTGGTGGTGGACGTATAGGGCTGGAAAATTTAGGATTGAGATGCCTTGGATTTTCTGAAATAGATAAAGATGCCGAAAAAACGTATAGAACTTATTTTGGTCACCAAGAAAAAAATTTTGGTGATTTGATGAAAATAAATCCCAACAATTTACCACATTTTGATTTTATGGTGGGTGGTTTTCCATGTCAGACCTTTTCTATCATAGGGACTAGATGCGGTTTAGATGACCAAGACAAGGGTCAAATTATTTATGGACTCGTAGAAATACTCAAAGCTAAAAATGTTAAATACTTTATTTTAGAAAATGTAAAAGGTCTTGTGAATCATGACAAAGGAAATACTTTTCAAACAGTCTTAAAGCTATTAGATGATGCAGGGTATAAAGTGCATCATAAAGTACTCAATAGTTTGGATTTTGGTGTGCCTCAGATGCGAGAACGTATTTATCTAGTGGGTGTTAAGAAAGAGCTTATAGATGATGACTTTCATTTTGAATTTCCCAAGATTTATGAGGGAGAACAACGTACCCTTGCATCATGTCTTATAGATAGTGAAGCGTTAACATTTAGTGAAAAACTTACTTCCTATAATACCTTTTTAAAATATATTGATAATAAGTATAATCATGGCAAATATGACATAAATACTTTACTCACTAAAGAATTAAGTGTTTTAGATACAAGACAATCTGATTTACGGGTGTATCATGAAAAAGTTCCAACTTTACGAAGAGGAAGGCATGGCATACTCTATGTAAAAAATGGAAAGTTTAGAAAATTATCTGGTCATGAATCGATGCTGTTACAAGGTTTCCCTATGGAATATGCAAACTTAGTCAAATCAAAAATACCAAATGGAAAATTATTACAGCAAACAGGCAATGCAATGACAACAACCGTGATTGAGGCAATAACCCAAAACTTATTAGAAGCTATAGGATACTTAGATGTTAAACAACGACGAGCTAGTTAAAAGGGGTTCAATTACAGCAAAGAATGGTTTCAAAAATGAGGCATTCGTTGTAGAAGAATTTAATCTTTGGAAGACAAGTAGACTTTCACAGTTATGGCTACTAGCTATGGATTATACTTTGGATGAAATAGAAAGTGTACAAGCTGAGAAAATTAAGGGTTCATATAAGGCTGATGTACAAATAGAAATAAAAGTCTCTATTAAGCTAAAAAATCTTATTGATATTCAAAACTTACAAGTCAAGTTAGTTTCTAATCCTAAAGGATTCAATCAGATAGACAAAAGATGGCTAAAAAAATACAAGGAACTTTGGGATATACCGCAAGAAACATATGAACTCTTGGCATATTTTACTGGCGAAAAAAGTCCTAATATAAATAACCCAAGAGATGATAGAAGAATGTTTGCAGATGAATTTTCACTAGCAGAACAAGAAGTGCTTTTAGATTTTTTTAGAACTAATAAAGCTTTGATTGTGAGTGATATTTTAAAAGGAAGAGGTCGTCTATCTGCTGAATGGATGTTGGTTATTGTCAATTTAAAAGAGAGTGATGGTATAAAATGGGCATTGGAGCCTATCAACAAAGTTTTAAATCATTTTGGCAGTGGTGAAATTAAAATCACACCTAGAGGCAGTTTCAAGATTGGAAATATTACGGTTCAGAGAAAGGGCGGAGATAACGGCAGAGAGAGTGCAAATATGTTGCAATTTAAAATCAACCCTGCAGAGTTGCTTGACTTTCTATGATGAGGATTGAGAAGTAGGTATGATGACCTCATAGCGGGTATTTTTGCCTACTGTGCCAGCTACTTGTTTGATACACTTTTTTTCTATCAATCCAGCTATGTCTCTTGATGCTGTGGCAGGTGTGGTGTCTGCTATGATAATGTACTTTTTCTTACTGAGTCCCCCTTTGAAATTTTCTCTACCTATGTCTAAAATCTTGTTGATTACTTTTGTCTGTCTGGCATTGAGGGCATCAAGTTTATGTACATCCCAAAATTTTGTTTTGTCTGCAATATAACTTAGTGACTTTTGTGCATCCATGAGAGCCAAATAGAGTGTCTCAAAAAACCACCTACACCAATCGGTAATGTCTAAAGGATTTTGCTTTTTAATATACTCTGTGGTTTGTTCCAGTGCAGAGTAGTAGCTTTTTCTGTCGTCATTGATACTTTTTGACATAGTGTAGAGTTTGGAGATATGGGAGTTTTCTATACTAGAGAGTACTCTATCTGTCAATGCTCTAGCTATCCTACCATTACCATCGTCTAGGGGGTGTATGATGACAAACCAGAGATGTGTGATGGCAGCTTTTATGAGTGTGTTTGGTGTCTCATTATACCATGCGATAAAGTCTTGCATTTCTCGTTCTAGCTGTTCTCTTGGTGGTGCTTCATAATAGACTTTTTCTTTGCCTATAGCCCCTGAGACTACCTGCATTACACCATCCCCTCTAAAAGAGCCGATGTTCATTGTGTATAAATGTGTTGATTTTTCAAACATCCCATGATGCCAAGCAAATATTTTCTCTAGTGACAACGCCTCAGCATAATGGGTATTGGCATCGATGAGTATATCTACATAGTGGTCTTCTTTGTTTCTACTTCTGTAATGTGCATCATCTTTGAGACCCAGTTTTTCTTGTATAGATGAGCGTACACTCTCCCTGTTTAACATCTCCCCCTCTATCGCACAACTAGCCATAATCTCATTCTCCAGTGCATTGAGCTGTGTCTGTTTGATGTTATCTACATCCATTACAGAGAGGTAGGCGATGAGTTTCCCTTGTTCTAGCGTTATTTTTTGCATGAGGGGGTCTAAGCGTTCTCTGTCATAGGTAAAATGTGGATAGGCTTCATCTTGCCATATCCATTGGGTTTGTTGTGTTGTTTGCTTGTTCATCATGGTGCCATTGTAGCCAATATGATACGAATAGTCAAATTATTCGTATCATTTTTGAGGTGAATATGAGGTTTAATTTTTTTTAGGGTAGAATATATACTAATAATGGAATATGGAGAAGCACAATTATGGAAATACCCGCGATTGATATATCAATAGAAGATAAAGAGTGTTATATAGCAGTCATGGATGCTAAAGATGTATTCAAATATTCTATTGTGTCTCGAGCTGAGGAAGATAAAAAAGGTTATCAAAGGCTTCTTAGTGAAAAAAGAGCTAAGGATATTGCACAATATATTAATGATGGTGGTATTATTCCAGGTTGTATTATCTTGAGTGCACAGAATAATTCAAATTTAACATTTTCTAGTAATAAAATTTCTTTTGATGAACATGATGATAGCTTTTTTGTTATTGATGGACAACACCGTTTATATGGTGCAGAATACGCAGAAAATAATGTTAAAATCCCTGTTTATATTTTTAATCATTTAGAAATTTCTGAAGAAGTACAATACTTTTTAGATGTTAATTCTAAGCAAAAAGGTGTACCGAAAACACTACGAATAGAATTAACAAAATTTTTATCTGAACCAGGAAGTAAAGATGAAATTCGTTTAGAGCTATTTAATAGGTTAAATGAAGATGCTGAATCTCCTTTATTTAATAGATTATCGAGTACAGCGAGTATTCCTGGAAAACTATCACACGTGCCATTTCAGCAAGTTATTGACCCAATTTTAGAAAAAGAACCAATGAATGTATTTGAATTTGATAAAAAATATATGTTGTTGAAAAATTTTTTACAAGCAACGGATACAATATTAACTGATAATTTTGGTGATTCTAAAAGATTGACAACTACGGTATTCTTTAATGCCATTTTTAATAATTTCAATATGATTTGTAGTAGAGTTATGATGAAAGGTAGTTTGCAAGTTGAAAATTTTATTGATGTTATGAGTCCTATAAAAGATATTGATTTTGATGAATATAAAGGAACAGGAAAGGCTGCGGATAAAGAATTGACGGAAGAAATAAAGTCACGTATTGAAACAAATATTAGTTCAGAGTCCTTCGATAGTTTATTTTAGATATGCCAATTTCAATTATTGAAAAAAAATAAATTCTAATCTTGCAAAAATAGAATTTAAAAGAATCCATATTGAATATAAATCTACACATAACCTTAAAAGAAGTATTTTAAATGATGTAAATATTTCAGTTTATATTATTGAAAAAAATAAATTTCATGTATATATTGGATTCACGGATTTTCATGAGATCCTTGTAAATAATTTTTATTATAATAACAGACGATTTAAAATTCAGCTAAAGGAATTAAATAAATTAAAAAGTTCTGAATCTATAGCATGGCTCTTAATAAGTATGTATTATGGGGCCTTTTTTGCAAGTAATGAAATAGCTAATTTGGCAGGATATTTTAATTTTAATTTTGAGCAATATGAAAAAGATATTTTATTTAATAAAAATGAAGCAATAGATAATGCAGTCGCTTTAGCATTTAAAGAATCCGATACAAAGAATTTTTTTGGTGAACTATCGTTATGTGATGTACCAAATACAATAAAAATATCTTGTAGAAGTGCTGGTGGTAAACCACATGAATTATCTTGGACTAATTTAGCAAAACTTTTGAGTTTTGAAAGTAATGATTCCGATGTTATAGCGAGAACAAGAAGATTGAAAAAAATTCTAACTAGTGAAACTAAATGGAAACGACCTAATACAATTAGAAATGAATGGAACTATAGTAAAGCCGAATTGTATTCAGAAAAAAATAAGATAGTGTCCTTAAATGTTCGCAATTTCCAAACTCCTTCGATAGTGTCCTTAAAAGTTCGCAATTTCCAAACTCCTTCCAATATTAGGCTGCATTTTGCAGCAACTCTTCACGCTTAATCATCACAAGTTCCAGCTT
>CAMZLC010000082.1 GCA_947311605.1 uncultured Sulfurovum sp. | reverse complement strand
GGGTTAATCTTTTATGCTATAATTTATATTAATCCCAAATTATGCACTAGAGACCACCCCTCTTCTACAAAGCATTAGCACATGGGCATCCACAAAGTATCATCGATTCACCTATGGGTGAACCTTCGATACTTTGCAAATACCCATGCACTAAGCCTTTGCAGAATCTTAGGCGATTCTAATGCATAGTTTGGGTTAAAACTCAATACAATCAAATAAAAGTTATAATAGCCCTATCAAAATCAAAGGTGTATGATGAGGATTTTGCTGTTGACGCGCAATCATGTGGTACGGGAATTTATAGAGCTGGTAGCAGATCGAATCGGTGCGCTGCTGGAGGTGCAGGAGTTGGTACCTGAGGCGGATGCACATGCCTATGATGTGCTTCTGGTGGATGATTGCGGCACATTGCTGGAAGAGAGCATGCCTCTGCTGGGGAGGCTTCAAGCGTGTCAGCGCATTGTTCTGTATACTCAGGCGCATACACTGCATGAGATGTTTGATCTCAAGGTAAAAAAACCTTTTCTTCCCTCAGATATTCAGAGTATACTGGAGAAAAGAGTTGTGACAAAGGAAGCTCAAGCGCAGGAGCAGGTGTTACATATAGAGGATATAGCAGAGATACGCAGCTTATTGGAGGGCGAAGGGGTGGAGATCATCTCGGAAGAGGAACTGGTGGAGGAGGTCACAGTAGAGGCAGAGATCGTCCACGGCACCATGGAAGAGAAGCTGCTCGAAGCAGTGCTTGAGATGAAGCCAAAGAAGATTCGAAAGCTTCTGCAAGGTGCGGAAGTGACATTGAAGATCAGCTTCCCCAAGGAGGAGAGATGAGCAGTGCGATCCTGATACTCTCTGGACCCAGTGGTGCAGGCAAAAGTACTATTATTCATGCAGCAGCAGAGAGGATAGGAGAGTTTTACTTCTCCATCTCTTCTACTTCACGTACCCCCAGAAAGGGAGAACAAAATGGCAGAGACTACCACTTTGTGAGCAAAGAGGCGTTTGAGAGGGGGATCGAAGCAGGAGAGTTTCTGGAGTATGCAGTCGTACATGGCAACTATTACGGTACCTCACTCAAGCCGGTGTACGAGGCGCTGAAGGCAGGCAAGCTGGTGATCTTCGATATCGATGTACAGGGCTTCCATCTGGCAAAAGAGCGCATGGGAGATATGATTACCTCGGCTTTTATCCTGCCGCCCTCCTTGACGGCGCTGGAGCAGCGCCTACATGGTAGATCTACTGATGACCCAAAGGTGATTGCGCAGCGCATACAAAATGCCAAGAGAGAGATACTGGAGATAGGGGCGTATGATTTCGTGATCATCAATGATGACATAGCGCGAGCCGCTGAGAGCTTTGTTGCCGTAGCCAATGCTGCGAGACTGAAATGGGGAAGCAAAGAGAGGGAAAAATTTGTAAAACAGTGGCTTTCGTCTTAATATTTATACTATTTGAGTATAATAAACCCAAATTAATCTTCTTCGGAAGAGTCTAAAGGATGAATGCATGGGTATGCCAGGCGGATGGGAACTAGTATTGATCGTGGGTGTTGTATTGCTCCTTTTTGGAGGTAAAAAGATACCTGAACTTGCAAAAGGTCTGGGCAAGGGGATCAAAGACTTCAAAAAAGCAGTAAACGAAGACGAAGAAGTGCTGGAAGAGAAGAGCAAAGAGCTTGAAAACAAAGCAGAAAAAGTGGCTGAAACAGTACATGAGGCCAGCGAAAAAGTAGCAGACAAGGCGTAGTACGTCTTTTCCTCTTGGTGTCCGCAACAGACGACACCGGGAGGCTTACCCGATTTACCCCATGTAACCTATTTCAAAAAGAGACCACAGTGAAACTAAAATCAGAGATCAATCAACATATTCAAGAGGCATTTGTCAAGGCAGGTATTGAAGCAGAACCAATGTCTGTCACTGAAGCAGGCAAGCCCGAATTTGGAGACTATCAGTTCAATGGTGCCATGGCATTGGCCAAGGTGCTGGGAAAAAACCCTCGTCAGATCGCCACAGAGATCGTGGAGAAGATTGATGCCGACGGTATGATCTCCCGGACAGAGATCGCCGGACCCGGCTTTATCAATCTCTGGATCGATTCGGTGTGGATGGGAGAGAAGCTGCAGGAGATGCTCCATGACGGCAGATTGTCCATACTGCCCAAGGCGCAAGGGGTGAAAACTGTCGTAGACTACTCCAGTCCCAATATGGCCAAGCAGATGCATGTGGGACATCTACGCTCTACGATCATAGGGGATACGCTGGCAAGGCTCTTTACATTTCTGGGGGATGAGGTGATTCGGCAGAACCATATCGGAGACTGGGGCACGCAGTTTGGGATGCTGATCGCCTATCTGGAAACCAGTGGTGAGGATGCCTACAGCTCACTGGGAGACCTGGAGCAGTTTTACAAGGATGCCAAAGTCAAGTTTGACAGTGATCCTGTCTTTGCAGATATGGCACGGGAATATGTGGTGAAGCTGCAAGGCGGAGATGCGCACTGCCGAACACTTTGGCAGCAGTTCATTGATGTTTCGCTTGGGCATTGTGAAGAGGCGTACCGTACACTGGATGTTACATTGACACGCAAAGATGTCCGGGCAGAGAGCAGTTACAACGAGATGCTGACTGCCGTAGTGGAGGATCTGCGATCTGGCACTATCCTTCAGGAGAGTGATGGTGCGCAGTGTGTCTTTATGGAGGGGAGTGATGTCCCTCTAATCATCCAGAAGCGCGATGGAGGCTTCCTCTATGCAACCACCGATCTGGCAGCGATCCGATACAGGACCGAAGTGCTGGGCGCCAAGCGGATCAGCTACGTGGTGGATGCCAGACAGGCGGGTCACTTCAAGCAGGTTTTTGATGCGGCACGCAGGGCAGGTTTCGTCGGAGAAGATGTCTGGCTGGAGCATGTGAGTTTTGGCATGATGCTGGACAAAAGCGGCCGCCCCTTCAAGACCAGAGACGGAGGTACCGTCAAGCTGATCGATCTGCTGGATGAGGCGGTCAGCCGTGCCAAGGCGATGATAGAAGATCGGGGCACGCAGGAGGCGGCTGAGGTGGAGAAGGTAGCACGTATCGTGGGCATTGGCGCAGTCAAGTATGCAGAGCTCTCTGTTAACCGTGAGTCCAACTATATCTTCGACTGGGACAAGATGCTGAGCTTTGAGGGGAACACATCCCTGTATCTTCAGTATGCCTATGCGAGGATACAGTCGATCTTCAGAAAGTATGGAGAAAAGATTGATGGGGACATTCTGCTGGGTGACCCCTTGGAGGCGAGGCTTGGGATGATGCTGTTGCGCTTTGAAGATGCTTTGAACGCTGCCGCCAGAGAGTCTATGCCTCACTATATCACCTCCTATCTATATGAATTGACCACGCTCTTTATGAAGTTCTATGAGCAGAACCCGATACTCAAAGAGGGTATCCCTGCGGAGCTTAGAGAGAGTCGTCTGCAGCTGGCCAGTCTGACGGCCAGGACGATCAGGAAAGGGCTGGATATGCTTGGGATTCAGGTGCTGGACAGATTGTGATACAGTGTGCATAAGACAGGGGGGAGAATAGAGTGAAGGCGGCATTGATCCTGACGATATTGGTCACACTTGCGATGCTCTTTTTGCAATACAGAAGAGGCAGGGACACCAAGAAGCTTTTACTCTCCTTGGGCTCTTTTGCTGCTGTCGTCTCTTTGGCGGTGGCAGGCAATGTCACCAGGCCTGTACTCCCTGTTTTTGTAGCACATCTTGTGCTGCTGGTATTGGCATGGGGCGGATTGGTATGGTATATCCTCAGAGGCAAATATTACTGGTGGCTGATCTTTTCACCCCTGGTGACCATCGCCCTGTTTTTAGCCATGGAGCTACTGATGGGTTCCGGACATGAATATTTTGGAGAGGTGAGATGACAAGAGAAGTAGTAGAAAGATATATAAGAAAACTGGTAGGCAGACTCAAAAAGGAATCCGAACTGACCTTGGTGCTCAAGGCCAGATTGACAAAACGCGAATATAAACTGCTTCAGGGGATAGCAGGAGGGCTGCCTGAAGAGACGCTCCAAGAGAAGCTGAAGCTAGACAAGGAGCACTACCGTGTTCTCCATGACAAACTCGTCAAAAAACTCAATCAGGAAAAACTCAAACAGGAGTTGACAGACTAGCTTTTCTGTTGATGGGCTAGTCAGCCTTGGGAGCCAATGTACTTAAAAATTCCTCTAATGAGTAATGCTCTCTATAGGCGGGGGTCATGATGTGCACGATAATGTCCCCCAGATCCACCACCACCCAGTCATCGCTTTCGTCTGCCCCGAGAAACTCCTCGCCTTTGGGCTTGAGTTCTGTTTTGAGGTGCTCATAAAGCGCGAGTGTATGTTTGCCCCCAAAAGAGTTGGCGATCACTACCTCTTGGGCTATATAATCGGTATCGGAGAGATCAAAGACTTCGATCTCCTCAGCTTTTTTGTTGTCCAGGATGTTGACAATGGCGTCAACTCTCTCTTTGATGGTCATGGTTGTCCTTGTTGTGTAATACATTTTTTACTTCACTGAGAATACGCTGATCCACAGCGCTGAAATCGTCGCCTTTGCGAATACTGGTTGCACTGACGGGAATATCCATCTCTATGATACTGTACCGCTTGAGCAGATGACAATCAGGCCTCTCGTCACCCCTTGTGAATACCAGCCATGTAATGCTCTCATTGATCTTGTCAAACGCTTTCCACTGCTTGATCTTTGCAAGATTGTCTGCACCAATGACCAGATACTTGACCTGATAGCGCGTCTGTAGCATCTCAAGCGTCTCGATCGTATAGACGGGTCGATCATGTGAGATCTCAAAATCGCTGACGATCACCTTTTCGCCACGGCATACCTGCCTGCACCAGTCCAAACGTTTTTTTGGAGAGGCCAAAGTGGTTTTCTTGAACGGATTCAGGAATGCCGGCATGACGATCACCTTGTCGATCCCGTCTCGTGCTGCCACTGTCTGCGCAATGTATTGGTGTCCTCTGTGTGGCGGGTCGAAACTCCCTCCGAACAGTGCTACAGTAGGCCTGTTTTTAACCAAATAGTAACCTCAATTTCAGTAAAATGATTATAATTTTATCACAAAAATGAGGATGTAAGTTGAAAACGATCAAAGAGCTGGATATCGACGGAAAGCGTGTATTTATCAGATGTGACTTCAATGTACCCAAGGATGAGTTTGGCAATATCACGGATGACCGCAGGATCAGGGCAGCATTGCAGACGATCCGGTACTGCGTCGACAGGGGTTGCAAGATCATTCTGGGATCACATTTTGAGCGACCCAAGCCCGGTGTGTACGAAGAGCAGTATTCTCTAGAGACGGTTTATCGTCGACTGGATGTACTGCTCAAGATCAAAAACAGACTGCTTTTTGATGACTCCAAAACAGGCGATGTTGTGACAGAAAAAGCCAAAGCATTGGCAGCATCACTACAAGAGGGGGATGTGCTTTTGTTGGAAAATCTGAGATTTGATGCCGGGGAGACTAGCAATAGCGTAGGTTTTGCCAAAGAACTGGCAGCGTTGGCGGATATCTATATCAATGATGCTTTCGGTGCCTGCCACCGAAAGCATGCCTCGATCTATGCAATGGCAGAGCAGTTTGATGCAGCACACAAAGCAGCTGGCTTTTTGCTGACCAAAGAGGTAAATTTCTTCAGCAGGGTACTGGAAAATCCTACCAGACCCTTTGTGGCAGTAGTAGGAGGCAGCAAGGTCTCAGGAAAGCTGGAGGCATTGACAAAACTGATTGACAAGGTTGACAAAGTCATCGTCGGCGGAGGGATGGCATTTACTTTTTTGAAGTCAATGGGGTACGAGATAGGTACCTCTCTGGTGGAGAATGACCTGCTGGATGAGGCGAGAAGTATCATGAAAAAGGCGCAAGAGAAAGGGGTGAAGTTCTATCTCCCTATCGATATCGTCGCGGCACCGGAGTTTAGCGAAAACAGCACGGTGAAATATCTGCCTACCCAGGAGATACCTGCGGACTGGATGGGGTTGGATATCGGCCCTGCCAGCAGCAGACTTTTCAGGGAAGTACTCAACGATGCGCAGACGATCATCTGGAACGGCCCCATGGGTGTCTATGAGATGGATAAGTTTGCCAAAGGCTCTACCAAGATGTCACACTATATCGCCGAGACCCATGCCACGACTATAGTGGGGGGAGGCGATACTGCCGATGTAGCAGCCAGAGCCGGGGATGTGGACGAGATGACCTTTGTCAGTACCGGAGGCGGTGCCAGTCTCAAATTAATCGAAGGAGAGGTGCTTCCTGGGATCGAAGCACTCAAGGCATAACGCCAAAAGAGGAAAACAACATGATCTATGCAGCCAATTTCAAGATGAATCACACCCGAAACAGTACAGCAGACTATATGGAGAAGCTGGCAAAACGAATGAGCGAAAAATCCGGGGGAGACAGAGTGATGGTCTTTCCCCCCGCTACGGCTCTCGACAGCTATACGGGTGACTTTACGATAGGTGCACAAAATGCTTATCCCGCGGTTAGTGGTGCCTATACGGGCGAGACAGGCGTACTGCAGCTGGAGGAGTTTGGTATCAAAACCCTGCTTATCGGGCACAGTGAACGCAGAGAGATCATGGGAGAATCCCAGGAGGCGGTCGCCGAGAAGTTTCAGTTCTTTTGCTCTGAGGGATTCGAGATTGTCTACTGTATCGGTGAGCCACTGGAGGTCAGGGAGCAGGGAGAGGAGGCGGTGACAGCCTATCTTTTGGCACAATTTGAAGGGATAGATACCCGCTATAAAAAACTGACCGTTGCCTATGAGCCTATCTGGGCGATAGGGACAGGAAGGAGTGCTACCGTAGAGGAGATCAGCCGTACCCACAAGATGCTGAAAAGTCATGTGAAGTGCGCGTTGCTCTATGGTGGCAGTGTCAAACCAGAGAATATTCAGGAGATTGCTGCTGTTGACGGAGTGGACGGTGTGCTGGTAGGAGGTGCCTCTTTGGAAGTAGAGAGTTTTATGGCGCTGGTCACAGCAGGGAAAGTGTAGATTTTTATCGCCATACCCCGTCATTCCGGACTCGATCCGGAATCTCCTTGGAGGGCAGCCATCATACCCAAAACCAGCGGGATCCTGAATCAAGTTCAGGATGACAGACTCCTAGGAGAACAAACTCTCCAGCGCTGAAGTATCGGTACTCTTCTCCTGATTTTCCATCTCTGTGGTGGAGGCAGAACGATCCGTGATGCCTTCGACCTCATTGAGCTCTATCTGATAGCCCGTCAGCATAGAGGCCAGACGGATATTGATACCGCTTTTCCCGATAGCCTTGGCCTTTTGGTCATTGGTGATGTCTACGAGTGCTTTTTGCTCGCTGGTATCTCTATTTTCGATCTTGACGCTCTTGACAATTGCAGGCGAGAGCGCTCTGGTGATATACATCTCCGGGATAGGAGAATATTCGATACAGTCGATATTTTCATCGTTGAGCTCTGCGGAGACGGCATTGATCCGTACCCCTCTCTGTCCGACTGCGGCACCGATGGGGTCGATATTGAGCTGGTCTGTCTTGAGGGCGATTTTGGCACGCTCTCCGGGGATTCTGGAAGAGGAGATGATATCTACTGCACCGTCTTGTATCTCCGGTACTTCTTTTTCCATCAGCTTCTCGAGAAACTTTGGAGCGGTTCTTGTCAGCTCCAAAAACATGCCGTACTGGGGATCGATACTGACAAATCGCAAGAGTGCCTTGAGAGTATCCCCCACCTTGAAGCTCTCTCCCTTGATACGGTTTCGCTGGCTCATGATCCCTTTGAGTTCGCCTATCTCGACATAGGTGTTCTCTTCTTCATCCACACGGTTCACCGTCCCGATGATCACGGTACCTACTTTGGATTTGTACTTTTCAAAAAGGTCTTGCTCGATATGCCGCTGGATGTGGTATTCGAGTTCTCGGAAGAGGCTGGCAGCAGCCGTGCGACCATACTCCTCGAGCACCATGTCGCTACGGAGCTGATCTCCGACCTCCAAACCGCTGTCATACTCTTCCTGCGCTTCACCCAGTGCGATATAACTGTCTGCCTCTGCCTCTAGCCTCTCGTCATCATCCTCGACGACAGTAATCACACGCTGTATCGCGTAGGTCTTGGTATCCTCATCAATGCTTACCTCAAAACTGCTCTCGCGGGTAGTGAGTCTTTTGGCAGTCATGACGGCTGCATCCTTGAATGCCTCTATCGCACTCTCTTTGGAGATGTTTTTTTCCTGCGCAATGGCCTCGATGATATCCAATATTTTTTCCATGATCATACCTTTATAGTTTCACACAAGTGATAAAATCAACATAACAGTAACACTTTGTGTGGGATTCTTCTTTTTTAAGAGAAGATTATTGTATCTAATCGTACCTTTACGGAAAATAAAGTAGAATCACAATAATTAAATGGGGGTACCCCCTATGAGGAAAATATTATCATGAAACTAAAATTGGCAAGAACCACGCTCAAGGCAAAACCCAAGACCATTGAGCTTAGTAAAATAGAAGAACAGTTGTCTGACAAATCTATCTTCTATTTCGACAAAGACAATACACATAAAGATATTATGGCACTTATCGACTATTTTGATGAAAAAGAATATAGTGTTTACATGAGAGAGATCAAGTATGGACTGACCGAAGGTGAGTTCACCTACGAAGTGCATATCGTCAAATAAGTGTAGCGAAACAGATGCATGCCGGAGCCTAAAAGACTTTTCATAGAAACCCTTGGCTGTGCCATGAATGTGCGTGACAGTGAGCACATGATCGCAGAGCTAAACCAAAAAGAGCATTACATCCTCACCCAAGATCTTTCCCAGGCAGACCTTATCCTTATCAACACCTGTTCGGTCAGAGAAAAACCCGTCGCCAAACTCTTCTCGGAAATTGGCGTATTTAACAAAAAGAAAAAACCCTCTGCCAAGATTGGTGTATGTGGTTGTACGGCCAGTCATCTGGGTGAAGAGATCATTCGCCGGGCGCCTTCGGTGGATTTTGTCCTGGGAGCCAGAAATGTCTCCAAGATCACAGAGGTCATCGGTGTCAAGCATGCCGTGGAGGTAGAGACAGATTATGATGAGAGTACCTATGCGTTTGGTGAATACCGTAGTAGCCCCTTCAAGGCGATGGTCAATATCTCGATCGGCTGCGACAAAGGCTGTACCTTCTGTATCGTGCCGGCCACACGGGGAGAGGAGATATCTATCCCCAGTGACCTGATCGTTCAGGAAATCACTAAGGCAGTAGGAACAGGCGCCAAAGAGGTGATGCTTCTGGGACAAAATGTGAACAACTACGGTAGAAGATTCGGTGCCCACAATGAAGAGATAAATTTCACAGGACTACTCCAAAAAGTGTCGAAAATAGAGGGCTTGGAGCGTATCCGTTTTACCTCTCCGCATCCACTGCACATGGATGATGCTTTCTTGGAGGAGTTTGCTGCCAATCCCAAGATCTGCAAACAGATCCATGTGCCGTTGCAGAGTGGTTCTACACCACTGCTCAAAGCGATGAAGCGCGGATATACCCAAGAGAATTTTCTCAACCGCTGTGCCAAGATCCGCGCGCTCTGTCCAGAAGCGACGATCTCAACCGATATCATCGTAGGTTTCCCCGGCGAAAGTGACGCTGATTTTGAAGAGACCATGAAGGTGCTGGAGCAGGTGCGTTTCGAACAGCTCTTCTCCTTCAAGTATTCTCCCCGTCCGCTGACGGAGGCCGCGCACTATGAGGCGCAGGTGGATCCGGAGATTGCCTCGGCGCGCCTCAGCAGATTGCAGGCGCACCATACGGAGATCCTGGATGAGATCATGGGGGCACAGCTGGGGAAGATCCATGCGGTCTATTTCGATGAACTCAAACCTCATGGCAGGATCGCAGGCCGCAGTGATGACGGCAAGCTGGTGTTTGTCGAGGGCAGCGAAGCACTGCTGGGGGAGATCGTGGATGTGCGTATCACCAAGAGCTCTCGCGGTGCACTGGATGGAGAGGTGATCTAGTGCCTTGTTGGGGATAGTCTCTTATGAAAACCGGACTACAATCGCAGATAGATGATTTCCTCGACTTTCTCGCCTCGGTGCGGGGCTACAGTCCGCATACGGTGACCACCTATGAGACGGCACTTTCCCAAATGCTTCACTTTTGTGAGTACTATGAAGAGGATGCTATGCAGATCCTGGATATTATGCCGCTGCGTCTGAAGATCGCCACCAACAGCAAAAAGACTATCACGAAAAAGCTCAGCGCCATCCGCTCTTTTGTCGCTTATCTGGAGGATCACAGAGGGATACAGGTCAAGCTGATGGGTGATGCCTCCATCAAGGTGCCTCAGACGCTCCCTAAGCCCATCGAAGAGGTGTATATAGAGGAGGTGCTGGCAGAGGCGGCGCTGGATGACAGGCTGCTTGTGGGTATGCTCTATGGGCTGGGATTGAGAATCAGTGAGCTTAGTGGACTGAAGCTAGATCAGATATCAGGAAGATGGGTAAAAATTATCGGCAAGGGCAACAAAGTCAGGCAGTTGCCGCTCCTCCCCTATCTCCAAGTGCTTTTGGCACAATATCTGGATCTGCACCCTCCTAAAACCTATCTGTTTGAAAAGGGCGGAAAAGCACTCAACCCAGCACAGCTTCGTTACAAAATAGACAAACTTTTCAGATCCCACGGCATCAAGGCCACCCCGCATCAGCTGCGCCACTCTTTTGCTACGCATCTACTGAACCATGGTGCCCGTATCTCGGATGTCTCTGAACTGCTCGGACATAGCTCTATGGCGACCACCCAGGTCTATACCAAGCTCGCCAGCGCCAAAAAGATGGAGGTGTATATGAGAGCGCACCCCTTGGCGGATGTCATGCATGCTGACGAGGGGGATTCCGGATCGGGTCCGGAATGACGGGGATGACGGGAGTGATGAAGAGGTTGTTATCCTGAACTTGATTCAGGATCCCCTTGCCCTTGCGAGTGATGTTTGTTCTTCAGGGGGATTCCGGATCGAGTCCGGAATGACGGAAATGATGAAAAGGTCGTCATCCTGAACTTGATTCAGGATCCCTTTGTCCCTGCGAGTGAT
>CAMZLC010000081.1 GCA_947311605.1 uncultured Sulfurovum sp. | reverse complement strand
GAAAAACAGTTGGCTACACTTCTAGAACAAATACATGTCATTTATTTTACAGAAAGAGAAGCGAAAGTATCAGCACTTCTTCGCGCTGAACTTGAAAAAAAAGGAACACCTATCGGACCAATAGGTATACTGATTGCAGGTACTGCCAAGGCACATAATCTAACTTTGGTTACCCACAATACAAAAGAGTTTAGGAGAGTCGATGGACTCACCTTGGACGATTGGTTCTGATAAAAAAGGTGTTGAAAATACACCTCGCCATATCACCTACGCATCCAACAGCAACAACTTTAAGATCGCCATTCGTACATACACGCCATTTTTTACCTGTTCCAGTACTTTGCACCTGGGATCTTCTAGTACTGCGTCAGAGATATCAATATTGCGCATCACGGGACCCGGATGCATCACGAGGATATCCCTGCTTCCCAGTCTCTCTTCCGTGATGCAGTACTGCGAAGCGTACGCTTCATAGTTGTCAAAATGCGGTACTTCATGCCGCTCCAACTGTGCACGAAGACTCATGATGACATCTACGCGGTCAAGCACTTCATCCAGTGATGTGTACTTGGGCAGATCCAGTTCGGGCATAAACTGTGGAGGCGCCACCAATATCACATTGAGTCCCATGCGCATGAAGAGCCTGATACCCGAACTGGCCACTCTGGAGCTCACCACATCCCCTACAATCGCCAGCGTCTTGCCTCTAGGCTCTCCATCGAAATGCTCCAGTATCGTAAAGTAGTCCAATAGCGCCTGTGTAGGATGGGCATAGTTGCCGGCTCCCGCATTGATCACGGGGGTTACCTGCATATCGGCCAACATCTGTGGGGTACTGTTCTCAGAATGTCTCACGATCACGGCATCTGGCTCCATCGCACACAGTGTCGCAAAGGTGTCCTCTAGCGTCTCCCCTTTGCCTGTGGAGCTCCTGGAAGGGTCGAACAGCACCATCGCAGCACCCAGCCGTTTGCCTGCGATCTCAAAGGAACTGCGGGTTCTCGTGGATTTCTCGAAGAAAAGCGTGACGATGACTTTGTCACGAAGTAAAAGTGGGGGCCTTTTCAGCTTGAAAGTGTTTGCATCCTCTATGATCTGTGCGATCTGTGCCAGGGAAAACTGATCGGTATCTACCAAATGCTGCATGGGTCACTCCAAAATGTGTTTTTGACTTAAGCCAAAATTATACCTAAAACTCAATAATCCCTCACTACTTTATAGGTCGGGTCGTCCTCCTCGTAAGCACAGAAAGGCCCTGCAACCTTGAGGGTGCGTTTACAGTCTTCGGAGAGGTGCCTCAGCGTCAGTTTTTTGCCCGTTTTTTTGTACTTCTGCGTCAGTGCATCGATCGCCTCAACCCCTGAAGAGTCCATCACCCGGGCTTTTTTGAAATCAATCACCACGATATCCGGATCATGCGCTACATCAAACTGCTCACTGAATGAGGTCACAGAGCCAAAAAAAAGCGGACCATCCAATGCGTAGATCTTTTTGCCCTCCTCTTCTGTGGTATGGGAAAAGATCTTGGCATGCTCCCAGGCAAAGACCAGTGCAGAGATGACCACCCCTGCGATCACTGCCACTGCCAGGTCATAATAGACCGTGATGATCGTCACCACGACCAAAACAAAGACATCGCTTTTGGGCATATGCTTGATGCGTTTGAGTGAAGAGAATTCAAAGGTACCGATACTCACCATAAACATGATCCCCACCAGCACTGCCACGGGAATGGCGGCAATCACACCTGAAAAACTCACGACCAGTGTGATCAGCAATATGGCGGCAGTGAACGAAGAAAGCCTGCCCAGTCCTCCAGAGGTGAAGTTGATCACCGACTGTCCGATCATCGCACACCCCGCCATGCCGCCAAAAAGACCAGAGGCAGTATTGCCAATACCCAAAGCAATGCACTCCCGGTTACCCGATCCCCGTTTGCCTCCCATTTCATCGAGCACAGAGAGGGTCAATAGTGACTCGATCAGTCCCACTAGAGCTACAATTACGGCACTTGGCAGAATGATGCGCAACATCTCCCAGGAAAAAAGCGACATATCGGACAGCACAAAGTGCGGCAGTCTCACCTGCGAAAGATCTGCCAGATCCCCCACTGTCTTGGTGTCTATATGTCCAAAATAGACTCCCAGTGTCGCGATAATGATCGCTACCAGTCCTGCCGGTACCGCCTTGCTGATCTTGGGCAGAAACTGCATGGTTGCCATAGTGGCCACAATGATTACATACATGACACTGTTTTCAGTGATACTGGCTTCGACAATCTCTATCCAGGAAGTATAGCGCCCCATATGCTCCGGTGCCAGAAACGGCAGCTGCGCCAAGGCGATCACAATTGCCAGACCATTCACAAAGCCAAACAGTGCCGGCTGCGGCACCAGGCGGATAAATTTTCCCATTTTCATCATCCCGATCATCACCTGGATGATGCCGGCCATGATCGAAGTCAGCAAAATCGTATGCAGTACCATCATGGAGAGTGCTTCCCCGCCTAAATCAGGATAAAGGTGCTTGACCGATAATCCCAAAGAGACAAATACCACTGCCACGGAACCCGTGGCACCAGAGATCATTCCGGGCTTTCCTCCTAGGATCGAAGTGATCAGACCAATGATAAAAGCACCGTAAAGACCTACTACAGGAGAAACGCCGGCGATAAAAGAGAAGGCGATCGCCTCCGGCACCAGCGCAACTGCCACCAGCGCGCCGGAGAGGATATCATTTTTGATATTCTGTTTTGAATAGTTTTGGATAGTAAACATACAATTCCTAGCTTGGGGGAAATAAGATGGGGAATTTTATCTTGTTAGGCTTAAGGGTGGCTCAGAGTTTTTGTCCAATCTCTGCTGTCAGCTTGCCAAAAGCATCACCCATAGCGCGAATGACAGAAGGTGTATCCTCCGCTGAGGGTACCTCCACCGCAAAGAGGTAGCTGCGCTTGTGACGGCTGCCTATACGCTTAATGAAATAGTTTGCTTCGAGGATCACCTTGCCGCCACTGTAGATAAAACGCTGGATCACGACTTTTATACGCATCCCCTGCTCTCGCTCCACATCCCAGGGGAAGAGATAGACATTGGGGTTGGAGAAGCGCTTCTGCAGAGCGTAGATCAGGCTGTTGGTCAGAGATGTGGCTGCAGGTACTGCCCAGCCCTCATCCCGATAACGGATCTCCCCGCCTGGTTTCTGTACCGGAATACGGCTCTCCTCCAAATAGCCCGGAACAATGATCTTGTCCACACCGATCTGCGTGGTGTGCTTGGCGGCACCTGAGACCTGCTCTCCATTCACGGAAAGGAGATACTGTTTGGAAGCACCTCCACATCCTATCACTCCCACAAGGGTCAGTACCCAAAGTATCTGCTTCATCCTACTCTCCTAGTATCAATGCATTTGGTTTCTTGTTCAGCTTCCGTAGCAGCCGTTTGCTCTCTTCGGCATTTTTATTGATCTCTTTGAGCATCGCCGTCACCCGCTTACCAAAGAGCGAATTGGATCGGTAGCCCCGCAGCACTCTTTTGGTGCTCTTGAGGGTTTTGTCCAGCTGCTCTATAGCATGGTTGAGCTTTTTGGGCATCTCTTTGGTGGCATCATCCCCGATCACACCGTTGAGGCTGTCGGCACTTTGGGTAATCGATTTGAGCATACCCTCCAGGGGCTTACTGCTTTTGTCTGCCAGTATCTTGAAGCTGAGAATAGCTTTATTGAGATTGTGCAGCGTCTCCTGCAGAGGTTTGGCACTGCCATCGATCACTGCTCTTGTCGAGTTCAGCAGAGGCTGTATCTCAAGACTATTCAATGTGTTGGTAAACTGTGTCAGGGCATCCAGCAGGCTGTGCTTCTGTACATCCAACACCGGAAATACCGTGCCTTTACTCTCATTGGCCACCAGTGTCACCGGTGCGGTATCCTTGGCAAAAACCAGATCCACAAACAGTGCGTTGATCAGCGGGTTGACGCTGCTCAGCTGTGCACGAAGCCCCTCTTCCACTGCTGATTTCAAATTGACAAATCCGCTGCGGTTGCCATCGGCAAAAATGGAAACATCCACCTCACCGAGTACCGCACCCTCCATGGCATGACTTTGGCTGTTGTAATGCAACTCCACCTCATTGACCTCACCGATCTCAAACCCCTGGTACTGAACAGAGGCACCTTTTTTCAAGCCCGATATTTTTCCCTGAAACTGAAATCTAAATAGATGGATTTCACGCAACTCCTGACCAATCTTGCGACTCTGTGCCTCGTATTCATTCTCATAGAGCCTATAGAAATAGTTAGAAGCTGCCTTGGGATAGCTCCTGTCAAATTTGCTCTCAAAGGTGATCCCTCCAAAGGCAAGATAAGGAATAATCGGTGCCAGTTTAACGTTGAGCTTGCCGCCCTTGAGGTCGATATCTGCCAGCCCCTGAAGCCAGAATTTTGTCGTGATGTTGACAAGCTTTGCATAGGCCTTTTTGAAAAATGCCACCACCTCTACGCTCTTGCCATCCGATGCCAGAGAGATATGCTCCACCTCCCCTACCTGAATATTACGATAGTTGATCGGGGTACCTACTTTGATCCCACCAACACTTTTAGAACTGAGCAGAATATAGGTGCCGGAGTTGATATCACGGTAGGGTGTATCCAGCCCTTTGAATACTTGCTTCTCCTCTTTGCCTTCGGTGGCATGCATCGCAATATAAGAGCCGCTGATCAGTGTCTCCAATCCACTAACACCAGAGTATCCTACCTCTGGTTTCACTATCCAGAAGCGTGTGCTTTCATTCATAAAGCGTTCCGCCTCTTTGTTCATCCGAGCGATGACCACTACGCCCTTGCCATTCTCCTCTATCTCAATGCGTGTGACCTTGCCCACGGGGACATTCCGATACTTGATCACACTTTGCCCAGCCTCCAGTCCCCCACTGTTGGCAAATACGATCTTGACCTCGGGACCTAGCTTGGCAAAGTGCTGATACACAAGCCAGAGCGAAATGATCAATGCAATGAAAGGGACGATCCAGATAGAGGTAAGCAGATTAAAACGGCTGCTTTCCTGGATATGGGGCTGTCTAACCTCTGCCATGACTTCCTCTCTCTTTGAATAGTCTTGTATCAATAGACAGTGCAGCAAACATCGTAAACAACACCATCAGCACAAATGCTGTAGCACCGGGCCCCGCGATCACACGGATCGACCCAAGATGCACCAGTCCTGTCAATATCGCCACCACGAACACATCCACCATCGACCAAGGACCGATGACCTCTGTCATATAATGTAGCTTGTGCTGATCTACCTGTGTGTACCTATGCTTCTTGAAATGGGCACTTATCAACAAGTATAGTAGCACAATAAACTTCAAAATAGGTACCAGTACTGAGGCTACCAGTATGATCATAGCAATAGGATAGGAGCCCTCCTCCCACAGCAGAATAATCCCACCAATGATGGTATTTCCCTCTCGGGCCATAAACCGCTCGCTCACCAATATGGGATAGAGATTGGCAGGGATATAGAGGATCAGTGCCGTGAGCAGAAATGCCCAGGCTCTGGAGGTGCCAAGCTTGGGATTTCTAAATATCCTGCTCTGGCAGCGATGACAGTAGACATCCCCCTCTCTATCAATATTGACTGCCTCACAGACAGGACAGCGCAACAGTTTTGAAGGATCAATCTGCTTATCAACCATAGGTATAGATCCTGTGTCTCAGTTCCCAAAGCTCACCCATATGGATACGCTTACTCAGGTAGGTATCCAAAATCACGAAGAGCACCAGAGACCAGAACGAGAGCCCAAAGTGTATCTGCATAAACCCTATCAATTTCACCAATGCAACCAAAATACTGACCAGATAGATCTCTACCATGTTCCAAGGCAGCAACTTGGAAAGCAATATCAGTAGCTCTTTGGTCAACTGCTTGCCCTTTTTGAGCCGCATCAGCCAGGAGAGCGTGATATAGTCCACCAAAATCATAAGTGGAAAGATAAACACCATAAACGCTACCGTCACCCCTACCACATAAAATCCGTTTTCAAACAGAGAAAACACCATAGAGAGGATCGTCACATGCTGTTCGTGCCCCAGCATCTCCACCTTGACAAGCGGAAAAAGATTGGAGACAAAAAAAAGGAGCAACCCAGTAATACCCAACGCCAGGCCATGATCGAGTACCCGCTCATCATAATGATAGAGCACTTTTTTGCAAGTATCACACAGGGCACTTTTTCCCTTAGGGATCGCGACCTTCTCGTGAATCGTATGACACTTGGGACAGATGATCAACCGATCCAGCATCTCTGATTCTGGTCGCTCCTTCACACTGTTCTCCAAGATCATCTCCCTCTAAGCATATCCACCAATACGGTGGCGTAGCTTCCTTTGGGGAGAAAAAATCCCAATTCATAATGGGCTTTTTCCGGCAGGTATTTACGCGTGATCTCCGTGGGAAATATCCAGGCATAGCGCCTGGATCCCTGTTCTCTAATCTCCTCGTCAAACAGCACTTCCAGTTGGCGAGCCGTACCGTCGGAGCATTTTACTTTTTTGCCGGGAAGCAAGCCTGTAGGCGAGATATCCCGGTCCCAAAAACGCGCTGCTTCTGCCTCCGGATCTTCGGCATAAAAGACCCTGCCGTAAGGGTAGTGCATCAGAAGATCACCTTGGAGTACCTTGAAAAAAGAGGTTTGTTTTTTCGTCTGGCTCAAGGTGCCCTCCGCGAGTCCCATCACCCCTTCTGTCTCCGCTTCAGAAAATGTTTCCAAAAGCCGGCAGAGCTCTATACGCTTGCTCAGCCAATGGTTGAAGAGATAGCTCTGGTAGGCAGAAATAAGGAACTCCCGACTCCTCCTGTCTCGCATCTTGAGTTCGCCGGCAAGGATTTTTTTTCCCTCCTCCCAGTTGTCACCATGCATCCCAAATCGCTGATGTCCAAAATAGTTGGGTATGCCGTTTTTCTCTATCCATGTCAGCACAGAGTCGAGCATCTCTTTTTGAATACCCAGCACCTTTTTGAAGCGCAGATAAAAACGGTTGCCCTTCAGATGACCAATGCGAATTTTATTGTTGTGTCTGACTTGATCCAAGATTTTGATCTGAGGGTGGGCAAAAGAGCGCAATTTCTCTTCATGTGTTGCCATCAAGGAGATATGCTGTATCGTCATCGCATGCTTGTCCTTGAGTCCAGCATACCCGATATCCCTGCGCCTTATCCCCAGATGTGTACTAATGATATCCAGCATTTCCCAGGTGGTCAGCTCTTTTTTTCGGATCTTCAGCACCAGATGCTCTCCTTCTCCGCTAAAGGCATACAGGGGCACCTCTTCCACCGTAAAGTCTCTGGGACTGGAGTTAAAAATAAAATCATTGCGGTGACTGAGCGGCATCAGCCATTGTGGGAGATTGCTCTGACTCATGCCTGTCTCCTCAGCACTACGCCGCTCTCTATGTGGGAGGTATGGGGAAACTGGTCAAACAGCGTCGCATCCGCTACTACATGTGTGCGGGTCAAGACCTCTAGATCCCTGGAAAGTGTTTCGGGATTGCAGGAGATATAGAGAATCGTCTCTATCCCCGAGATCAGCATGATCGTATCCTCATCCAGACCGGCACGGGGGGGATCGACCAGTACATGGCTGAAATCGTAGGCTTTCAGATCGGTTCCCTCCAGTCTCCGGAACGCGCGTACTCCCGTAAGCGCCTGCGTCATCTCTTCAGAGCTCAACCGTACAAAGGAGATATTTTCTACACCATTGAGCTGACAGTTCTCCTTGGCGGCCTTGATGCCATTTTTACTGATCTCTGTTGCCAACACTTTTGTAAACAGTTTTGACAAGGGTAATGTAAAGTTGCCAAGACCGCAGTAACTCTCCAGAAGATCCTCTCTTCTGTCCTCTGCTATACGAGAGGTGACCCATTCGATCATCTTGACATTGACCGCAGGATTGGGCTGGGTAAACCCTCCTTCATAGTAACGGTATTTGTAATCATGACCATCTATTGTCAGCTGTTCTGTCACAAAATCCCGAGAGAGCAGCGCTTTCTGCTTGCGGCTTCTGCCGATAACAGAGATATCCAGAAGTGGCTCAAGCTGTTTTGCCTCTGCTTCCCATATCGCATCTAATTTTCGGTGATAGAGCATTGTGACCAGACAACTGTCTGTCGAGGTTGCTAAAAATTCAATACCGAAGAGCTTACGCGACAAAACCGGAGAGCCATTGATCGCCTCCAGTAGCCGCCACATACGCTTTTCGATTGGCACGATCACTTTGGGACACTCCGTGATCATAATGCTACCCTGTTTGTCCAGACGGTTCATCGCATAGTGACAGGTCTCTCCCTCATGCCAGATACGAAATTCCGCTCTGGCGCGGTAATGCTCCTCAAGAGAATCATGCACAGAAAATACGCCTGCATAGAAGGACGCCAACAGTTCCCTGACCCGTGCCTGCTTCTCCAGAAGCTGCTCTCTGTAAGGGGTTTCAAAAAGTGTACAGCTCCCGCAAGTACCAAAATGTCTACACTGCAAATCATCAACCTTAATTGGAGTTTGGATATAATACCTGCTATTTTAGCAAAAAGGTACTACGATGGCGTTAAGTGTGGTGATATTGGCAGCAGGACAAGGCACAAGGATGAAGTCCGATACCCCGAAGGTGCTCCATGAGATCTCAGGCAAGCCGATGCTTTTTCACACACTCGATGCTGCACAGGCGGTCTCCGATGACATCACTGTCGTCCTCTATCATCAGGCAGCGCGTATTCAGCAGGAGATAGAAGCCCTCTATCACAATATCCGTTTTCATATCCAGGATGCCGAAAATTTTCCGGGAACCGGAGGAGCCATGCGAGGTGTTGCCACACAGCATGACCGCACCCTGATCCTCAATGGTGACATGCCTCTACTCACTGAGGCCTCACTGCAACTGCTGGCTGAGGGGGAGGCAGAGATCAATATGAGCATCATACTCCCCGAACGACCCTATGCCTACGGTCGTGTCGTGATCGAAAAGGGTCGCGTACAGAAGATCATCGAGGACAAGGACTGCACTCCCGAACAGAAGCAGATCAGACATCTCAATGCAGGGGTCTACTGCGTTTCTCGGCATGTATTGGAAACCTATATTCCTAGGCTCTCCAATCATAATGCACAAGCAGAATACTACCTGACCGATATCGTACAGATGGCCGTAGAGGATGACAAGGAAGTCCACCCTGTCATCGTCGAAGAAAGAGAGTTTCAGGGAGTCAACTCCAAGCTGGACCTTGCCCATGCCGAACGCTTCATGCAGGACCGCATCAAAGCAGGACTAATGATGCAAGGGGTGTCCATGCGTCTGCCCGAAACGATCTATGTCGACTGTCGCGCCTCTTTTGAGGGTGAATGCATACTGGAGAACGGGGCAACGATCCTGGGAGAGAGCAGACTGATACGCGCCCATATCAAAGCACACTCCGTGATCGAATCCTCCCAGATAGAGGACTCGACAGTAGGTCCCATGGGAAGAGTGCGCCCAGACACCCTGCTCAAAAAGAGTCATATCGGAAACTTCGTGGAGGTAAAAAAATCTACCCTCGCCGGTGTTAAAGCAGGGCATCTCTCCTATATTGGTGATAGCATTGTTGGCGAAGGCTCCAATATCGGTGCCGGTGTGATCACCTGTAACTACGACGGCAAAAGTAAACACCAAACCGTTATCGGGAAAAATGTCTTTATAGGCTCCGATACACAGCTCATCGCACCTGTCACGATCGCAGATGAAGTGATGATCGCTGCAGGAAGCACTGTCAATAAAAATATTGAAAAGGGATCCCTTGCCATTTCCAGAGCACCGCTCAAAACGGTGAGAAATTTCTTCTATAAATTCTTTGGAAAAGAGGCATAAATGCAGATCGGTCTCCATGACAAAACGGTACTTTTAGGCGTAACCGGTTCTATTGCCGCCTATAAGACCTGCGAAGTTGCCAGACTCTTTGTCAAGGCAGGTGCTGATGTTCATGTGGTCATGAGCAGTGCCGCACAGCGCTTTGTCTCTGCACTTACTTTCGAGGCGCTGACGGGCAATCCGGTGCTGCATGAGGAGAGTGAGAGCTGGAGCAGCGACCTCAACCACATCGATATCGGCAAGAAAGCAGATATCTTCCTGATCGCCCCGGCAACCGCCAACACGATCAACAAACTGAGCAAAGGCATCGCCGATACCCTGCTGCTACAAACGGCATTGGCCTACAGTGGCACCCTGCTCATCGCCCCTGCTGCCAATACACAGATGATCGCCAACCACTATACCGAAGGCTCCCTCAAAATGCTTGCAGTCAATGATGTGCGTATCATTGCTCCCCAAAAAAAACTCCTGGCCTGTGGCGATGAAGGCAACGGTGCACTCAGTGAACCGCAAGAGATATTCTACCAGGGGTGCAAAGCACTGCTTGAAGAGGGTTTCTGGCGTGATCGCAAGGTAGTCGTCACCGGAGGCGGCACCAGAGAGAAGATCGACGAGGTACGCTATCTCAGCAACTACTCCAGCGGAAAAATGGCGAAATCTCTGGCCACGGCACTCTATCTCAAAGGCGCCGATGTCTGCTATATCTCCACCATGCCACACGAGGAGCTTCCTGCACAGATCTACACCATTGATGTCGAAGATGCAGCAGAGATGCTGACCTATACCGTGGATGCCGTCAGGGTAGCCAAAAAAGGTGTGATGCGCAAACCCAGCCTCAACAGCCCAGAAGCTATCGGTATGATCCAAAAAACCCCCTATCTCTTCATGGTAGCTGCTGTGGCGGACTTTACTCCTGCTTATCCACAGAGTGGCAAACTCAAAAAATCTCAGCTGGGAGATCAATGGGAGATCAGTCTCAAGCAGACAGAAGATATCCTAAAATCTCTCAACAAAGAGGGGATCATCACCGTAGGATTCAAGGCAGAGATGGACGGCAAAACAGGACTTGAAAATGCCAGGAACCTCATTACTCACAAAGAGGTAACAGCCGTCTGCTACAATCTGCTTCAGGACAGCCGGAGTTTTGGCACCCAGGAGAACGAGGTTACTTTTATCACACAGACAGATGAAACCTCACTCGGAAAAATGAACAAGCTTGCTCTCTCTTTCAGTATTTTGGAACAGAGCAGGCTTCTGGAAAAGGTCACCCATGAGTAAAACCAATATTCTGCAGCACCTGGCTATCATCATGGATGGCAATGGCAGGTGGGCAAAGATGCGTGAAAAAGCCCGTACGCAGGGACACAAAGTTGGTGCAGAAACCGTAAGAGCTATCACTACTTACTGCGCCAAACATGAGACAATTGAAACTTTGACGCTCTATGCTTTCAGCACAGAGAACTGGAAGCGCCCTAAGATGGAGGTTAGTTTTCTTATGAAGCTCCTGGATAACTACCTGACCAACGAGCTTGATACCTATATGGAGCTCGGTACCCGTTTTGAAACAATCGGAGACCTTTCCCCTTTTTCCCCAAAGCTTAAAAAAACCATTGAGAAAACAAAAGAGGCTACCAAGAAGAATACAAAACTGGTTCAGGTGCTTGCACTCAACTATGGAAGCAGAGACGAAATCGTCCGCGCTGCCAACCGTGTCATCGCAGACAAAAAGGTCTTGACAGAAGAGAGTCTCTCTGCGGCACTTGACAGCCCCTACAGCGATATTGATCTGCTTATTCGTACCAGTGGCGAACAGCGTCTCTCCAATTTCCTTCTCTGGCAGCTCAGCTACAGCGAACTGTTCTTTACAGAGACACTTTGGCCCGATTTTTCACCACAAGAGCTAGAAAAAATCATTGAAAATTTTCAACTAAGAGACAGAAAATTTGGAGGCATATAGATGGAGAATATACTCTTAGGCGGTGCTGTTTTTATCTTCGGGCTCATGATAGGCTCTTTTCTCAATGTGGTCATCTACCGCACGCCCAGAGGTGAGAGTATTGCTTTTCCCTCATCGCACTGCACCTCTTGCCACACCAAACTCAAATGGTACCACAATATCCCCCTCTTCTCATGGATCCTTCTTGGGGGGAAGTGCGCCTACTGCAAAGCACCCATCTCCAAGCAGTACCCCGTCATAGAATTTCTTACAGGTCTGCTATGGCTGGCACTTTTTGTCAAGCTGGGATGGGCATGGTATCTCCCTTTTGTCGCAGCTTCGTTTACTGCACTGCTGGCACTGACGGTCATTGACCTCAAGTACTACGCGGTACCCGATTCTGTCAATTTCTTCGCACTTGTCATGGCACTGATACAGCCCGATTGCCTCAGAATCGCATGGGACAACCCTATTGCCAGTGCAGTGTTTGCTGCAGGGGGGCTTTGGCTTCTCGCCAAACTCATCTCTATAGTAGCACGCAAAGAAGCGATGGGGGGTGCCGACGTGATCGTCGCCGGTACCATGGCGGCACTGCTTGGATTTCCGGGTTTTTTTCTGGCACTGTTCCTTTCGGCGATCCTGGCGATCCTTCCTTCGCTCTTCGCCAAGGACACTATGGTGCCTTTTGTACCTTTTCTTGCGCTGGCTACTCTGATCATCTATCTTTTTGATGCTCAGGCCAATGCGCTACTCAACTGGATACTGTATGGGTAGAATCAGAGGGTTTATCCTCTCACATTTCGGCACACATTATCTACTGATATTTCTACCTTTTTTTTCCATACTCTCTATCGTCTATGTGATTAGAATTTCGATACTTTCCAATAAGATCTCGCTCAATGCAGGGGATATTTTGAGCCTTTATGGATTTTTCCTTCCCGATATCCTTTTCTATACACTTCCGCTCTCTTTTATCGCTGCGCTCACTGCCACACTCACCAAACTCTCCGAGGATAATGAGTTGATCGCCCTTTTCTCTTTTGGAATGCGGCCTGCTAAATTGTTGCATATTTTCGCATTTCCGGTGCTACTCTATGTCTCTCTCATGCTCCTCCTCTCGCTTTACATTATTCCACAGAGTACTGCAGCCTACAAATTATTTGAAAGCAATAAAATGGCTGAAGCGCAACTCACCATCACCCCCAATCGTCTGGGAGAAAAGTTCGGAGACTATATCATTTTTTTGGGAGACAAAAAAGGAGGTCTCTACCAGGATGTGGTACTTTTTGCCACGGACAAGAAGGACAAAAGAGTGCTGATCATGGCGGACAAAGGAGAGATGAAGCACAACCAGGGCCAATTCTCCCTCAATCTCTATCATGGTACCGGTGATACTTTTTTGGCTGACAGGATAGAGTCGCTCACCTACGATCAGTTGCGTATTTACAACTATGCATACAATACTGTCGATACACAGTGGCTCAACCGAGGATGGAGTCAGCTCAGCACGCATCCGAATGATATGGCACTGTTTGTTTACAATCTCTTTCTCTCCCTCTCTCCTCTGCTTGTCCTTGGAATAGTGATTGCCTTCTCTATCATCAACCCGAGATACCAGAGCCCCCATACCTACCTCATCAGCTTTGGCATGATTCTGGCGATCTATCTCTCGGCCTCACTGCTCAAAAAAGAGGGAACACCCTTGCTATTACTGTTTGTGTCACTGCTCTTTCTTGCCGCAAGTCTGTTCTTTTTTTCTACAAGATCTAAGGCACGTTTCTAATGCGGGTCAAAGCAGTCATCGCCTATAACGGCAGCTCTTTTCAGGGCTTTCAAAAACAGACAAGTACCAAAAACACCATCACCACTGCCATCGAAACGGCACTCTCCTCCCTTGGCATCTCTTCTCCTATTGTGGGATCCGGTCGTACCGATGCCGGTGTTCATGCCACAGGGCAGGTGATCCATTTTGACCTGCCTGACTACTGGAGAGATCTTGAGAAGCTGAAAAAGCACCTCAACGGCCAACTGAAGCGTATCACATTCAAGCATATCACGGCGGTCGATCAGGCATTTCATGCCAGATTTTCTGCCAAAAGACGCATCTACCGCTACCTTATCAAATCTACCAAGCCAACTGTTTTTGAAAGAGATTTTGTCGCCTCTCTTCCACTGCAGGATCTGTCGAAACTCGAAGAGGCATTGGCATGCTTTGTCGGCAGCCATGATTTCGGCTATTTCCACAAAACAGGTTCAGATACCCGTGATCACATCAGGGAGATATACCGTGCCTACCATAAACAGCGAGGTCCCTATCACGCTATCTATTTCGAAGCCAATGGGTTTCTGCGGGCGCAGGTGCGGATGATGATCGACTTTTCCGTCAAGGCCTCCAATGGTGAGCTGACAATCACACAGCTCAAAGAGCAACTCAGCCTACAGACCATCCACAGCAGAAAGCTCTCCCCCCCTCAGGGACTCTATCTGGCACGGGTACGCTACTGAGAACGGGCTATGCCCATATTATATGTGCTGAAAGGAATAACCCTATCGGGTTCTATCATGAAGTTGCACTCTCTTTTGATGTTGATCGTATCAAAATTATAGATATCGCTAAACTCCATAATAACGATACGGTAGACATTTTCATACCCCATGTTCGTAGGACTTAGAAAGCTTGGCCAACAACAAAATAGCTTGCTTTTGATTTTGTCTGCAAGAATATTCTCCCCCATCGCAGTGTCGAGACTTACTGTCTCTACAATAGTTCTAACAAATTCTCTGTCTTGCTCAAAGGCGACTGTGCCTCTCTGCTCAGTAATCATCTCTTTAGGGATCTGGCCCGTAACAGGCATAAGCGTGGCATAAGGTTTGCCTTCTTCGTCTGAGCTCATGACTTTAGCGGCATAGCCTACACCGATCTTGTGTGGATCACAGGGAAGAGGTATCATGTCCTCTGCGGTAAAAGGGTTATTCTTATCCTCTATGATAATCTGCCTGATCTCACTCAACGTGATACGGAAATCTCCTTCCACTTCTATGCGTCCTACCTCCTGAATAGGCTGAAAGACAACGCCTCTAATACAGCGGTATCTATGAGAAAATTCCAATATTTTAGGGATTTCCCGGTCATTGAGCCCCTTTTTTATGACTGAAACAATCGTAGTGGAAATATTGTGTCTTTCCAGCATCTCCAATGCTTTGCGTCTCACCTCTCCCATATCTTTGGCTCTTATCTCTTTAAGCGCACGAGAGTCAAGTGAATCAAATTGCAGATACACCTCAAACCCACTGCCTAATTTGCTAAGTGCTTTTACAAACGTCTCATCTTCTGCGATACGGATACCGTTGGTATTCAGCATGAGATGCCGCACGGGGGACTTCTTTAGAAACTGCAGTATCTCAAGAATCTGAGGGTGGACTGTAGGCTCTCCTCCTGTAACCTGTATCAAGTCGGGCTCACTTTCCGTCCCCAGGAGCGTATCAAGCATCCGAGATATCTCCTCCATACTGCGATGGTTCCCCAATCCAGGCTCAGCAGCATAATAGCAGATATTGCACTTCATATTGCACTCATCCGTAATGTTAAATAGCGCCAGACAAGGATGATTTTGGTGCTGCGGGCAGACACCGCAGTCGTAAGGACATCCTCGTAATACCTGAGTCAATGCCTTCTCTGGAAGATCCGGTTGCTTAAGATAAGCCTCACACTGCCTGTAGTATTCGAAATCTACTGATATTTTCACCATCGATTCACCACACTTGGGGCAAAATTTACGCAAATACACCTCTTTGTCTTTAGTGACCACATGTGTGTCAATCAGTCGATTGAGATTTCTACACTGTTGGCAAAAACTCTGTGTCGCAGTCAAAAACAGATCATAATTTTGTGCATAATATGCCATTATGTTTCCTCCTTATTTTTATATAAAAATACCAATGCGTACCCTATGAGCATCAGGCAAATCCATCCAAAAAGATTGACCCCTAACGCTATGCTCTCGTAGGGCTTAAGCAACTCCCATATAAATCTTTGCAGTGCGTACCAAAGAATAAACTGATAAAAAATAGTTCGCTCAAATCTTCCTATGTTTCTCCTGTAGCACTGCCAAGCGTAAAGAAAAAAACCGAACATTGCTATACTCTCATATAGCTGAACAGGATGCCTCAATCTTCCATCGCCAAAATCCACGCCCCATGGCAAAGTTGTCTCTATGCCGTAGGTATAATCTTCCATCCCGGCCAAAAAACACCCTATTCTTCCTATCGCAATACCTATGGCCAAAGAGGGGGCAAAGTAGGCTCCCGTAGAACCTTTGATGCCCATAGTACCTTTAAAAAATTCGGAAAAAACTATTCCGCCAAAAAGGGCACCAAGTATAGATTTTCCTAGAATTACTCTTCCTGCTAATGAGAGATAGTTGTTAAGCGTGCTCAACCCTACAGATCCAAGAATCAATCCAGCGACAAGCACCGTATAGTAATGCCAACGCAATCTGTCATCCTCTATCAGGCTTGATGGACGAAAATACTTCCATGAAAGATATCCTGCAGCAGCATAAGATATCAAATCAAAGAATATATGTATCCACATTAGCGCATAGCTCCAAAGACACAAAAAGCAAAATTACCGAAAAAAAGTAGCAGAGGTCCCGCCAATGCCAAAAACCAAGGCAACCCCTCTTTGATCTCTCCAGACAGGTACCGCTTCTTTGCCCTAAATATAATCCACAAATACGCCCCAAGTAGCACAATGCTCCATAAAGACAATAGCCACTTTCCCTCATATATAACCAGTAAAAAAGCGGTATACAGCGAAGTTAGTACTATAGAAAAAAAGCTTGTTACGGCAGGATAGGATTTTTGTTCATTGTTTTTTTGATTTTTATCTTTCACCACTCAACTCCCCCGCCAATTTCTTAGCCCCCTTAAAATCCGCCTTCCCCGTACCAAGCTTAGGCAACTCTTCTACCTTGTAGTACCCACTAGGCACAAAAAGAGGGTTCATTTCTATCGCTTTTATCTGCTCTTTAAGGGTATCGAGTTCCATCTCACCCTCTAGGAGTAAAACTAATTTTTCACCTTTTTTTGCATCTGGCAATGCAGAGATAGATATTTGGTCATTTTCGCCTAAGACTTTGGTGACTTCACTCTCTACGAGTCCCAAACTCACCATCTCCCCTGCTACTTTGGCAAAGCGACTGTAGCGGTCTACAATAGTGAGGAACCCATCTTCATCTAAGCGTCCTTTGTCACCTGTGATGTACCAACGTATGCCATCAAGTTCTTTAATGACCGATGCTGTTTTTTGCTCGTCACCGATGTAGCCTTTCATGATTTGTGTACCACCGATGAGTATCATCCCCTCTTCGCCTGTGGCG
>CAMZLC010000080.1 GCA_947311605.1 uncultured Sulfurovum sp. | reverse complement strand
GTCTTGTAGATTTGATTGGAGAGAGGCGACTTCTTGTAGAGAAGCAAATCTCCAATGTTTAATGATGCCACTTCTGTCCGTATAGACTCTTTTTGTGGAGAGGCGACATCTTCTTCTTCCTCTACCCGTATCATAGCGAATTGCGGCGATTCATTAAGGTCACTATCGGACGATTGTACCGAGGCGGCAGACGATTGACCCTTCTCTGGTTGGCTGATATCCTCTTCAATATTCTCTAATGCCTGTGTTCCAGGTATGTTGGAGATGGTTTGAGGTGAATAGATTTCCAGAAGGAATTGTATCTGATCGATATTGATAGGTTTGGAGGTGTAGTCATCCATCCCTGCCTTAAGATACTTTTCTCTGTCTCCTTGCAGTGCATTTGCCGTGAGTGCAATAATGGGTATATGCTTAAGATTGCTGGACTTTTCAAAATGAAGAATCTGCTCTGTAGCATCAATACCACCAAGCACAGGCATTTGGATATCCATGAAGATGATATCATAATCATTCTGCTTGCGTAAGTTGACAGCCTCTTTACCGTTATTTGCCAACGTAACGGTCATTCCAAAGTCACTGAGAATTTTCATAATGAGTTTTTGGTTAATAACATTGTCTTCTGCCACCAGTGCACGCATCCCTTTGAATCTATCCGTTTCAGGCATCTTGTTTTGTACCTGCTCGGCATCTGTTGATCTTAGCTGTGTAAGTTCCTCTAAGAGTTTTGAAACTTTACTGAAATTCACAGGCTTGTAGATGATTTTTGTGATACTAGCCATCACCTCTTCAGGTTCATTTTTGATCTGACTTGATGCCAAGAGTACTACTTTTGTATCAATATTTACCAAATTTTGCAATTCATTTTCTCTTCGTGCATAACGCTGGTCAACGAAAAGCAGATCAGGGAGTGATGATTTGTCTAAGGCGTAAATATCTTCGCCATAGTAGATTGTAAATGATGCGCCCAGGAAAGTAATATAGGCCTCGATGTTTTTGTCTACTTGCCTGTCAATGCCTTCCTCCGGCAGCAGCAGCCCTACGCTAAATCCAGGATATTTAATGGATTCATCTGAGGCATCCCCACGATCCTGTTTTTCCAAATCCAGTGTAAAGAAAAAGGTTGATCCGTGGCCTGGTGTGCTCTCTATCTCCAGCTTGCCACCCATATGGGCGATGAGTCTGCTGGAGATAGCAAGCCCAAGCCCTGTACCGCCAAATTTCCTGCTGGTACTTGAGTCAGCTTGTGAAAACTCCTCGAAAATTCTGCTTTTCTGCTCTTCTGTGATGCCAACACCGGAATCCTCTACGGCAAACCTTATCTTTGCCTGTGTATTGTCTTCGGATATTTTTTCAATGAATACACTGATCTCTCCGTGAGCATTGGTAGACTTTACAGCATTACTGATAAGGTTTGTCAGGATCTGTGACAGTTTGGTGGGATCCCCTATCAATGTTTTAGGGAGTAAGGGATCAATATAGGCACCAAAGTCAATATTTTTTTGTGCCGCTTTTGCACCATAGGACTCTACTGCTGATTCAAGCCGCTCTCTTGCATCAAAAGGAATATTTTCCAATTCTACTTTGTCTGCTTTGATCTTGGAGAGATCGAGGATATCATTGACGATATTCAGAAGGTTTTCTGAACTGTCCTCTATGACATCGATAAAATCCTTCTGGTCGCTATTGAGCTCTGTACCTTTGAGCAGCTGCGTAAAGCCAACAATACCGTTGAGTGGTGTGCGGATCTCATGGGACATATTGGCAAGAAAGAGATCTTTTGCCTGATTTGCCTCTTTGATAGTGTTGGCAAGGAATCGGTAGATCTCTGCTTCATCTCTCTTGTCAACAATAACTCTGAGCTCTTTTCTCTTTTCCTTGCTGAGGTCAAATTCAATGTTTTTCAGCGTCTCCTCGAGGAGCTTTGTGTCTTTGTTGATATTTCTAAAGATACCCAATAAAACAAAGAACACAAGTAACAGGAACAGTGCCCCCAATAGATACTGGATCGCCCTATTCTTAACCGTTTCCTTTTGGGAGAGAGAGGTATCTCTCAGACTAGAAAGGAGGGTGTTGGCGGCAGACTCATGGGCTGAAAGCTTGAGTAGGTAGTGATTGATCCACTGTGTAGCATTATGTGCATAGTTTCCAGTATGGGTATCCTGAAGAATAGTGATTCTTTCTAGAGTTAGGGCATGGTCAGTTTCAGGATTTATGAGATGTGTTAACTGCTGTAAAATCTTTTTCTCTTTGATGTCGGAAAAATCCAGTACTCTTGCCTGGCCAAGGATGGATTCCCACAGGAGAAGGTCTTCGTCACTAAATGCCTTGTTTCCATTGACTTGGAGTGTGATAAAGGCATTTTCCAGCGTACTTAATTCATAGGATTTTTGGATTTCTACATAATGAGAGGGGATATTCCCCATCTCTTTTTCAGGAAATTTTTGTGCTATCTGATTGATAAATCCAATGAGGATATGCGTGACACTGTCATGGTAGGAATCGAAAAAGATACTTTTGTAATCAGAGCTCAGCGTATCCACTTTGGAGCGTAAAAAGTTTAGATTCTCCCTAATTTGTGCCATTCGTTTTTGATGCCCAGAGAGGTTGGCATGGGTCTTTATCAGCTGATTGAGTTTGGCAAGCGCATTGTCTGTGGTTTTTCGACTTCCAAGCAGCCTTTTGCTATTGTTGGCAGCATTGGTATCGGATGCAATATGCAAGGCGCTCTGCAGCTCTTCATCTCCTAGGCTTTTTAGTGCCATGCCAGCTTGCTTCATAAGCGTAATGTTGCCAACCTTGTTTTCGCCACTTCTGTAGGTACTGTAGTTTTGATACGCATAAAAAGAGAGCCAGCCTATCGCAGCAGCGAGAGGTAACAAAATAAGCAAAAGGAGTAGTTTTTGTCTGAATGCCTTCATGTGTCTACTCCCCTTTTCCGTGATGTATAGCTATCTGTGCCATAATATTTTGTAGTCCTTGGGTGGCAAGTAACACAAGACTGGGAATCTTGACCTCATTCACAGTTGTATAGTAGTGCTTGCTGGTGCCCCATAATTTAGAGAGGGAAGTCTTTTGTACATTGAGTGTTTTCGGATAAGTATACTGTTGTATTTTGGCTAGATTTTTTTCTACATCTGTGACTATCTTTGCCATATCTTCATTGATGGATGCTGTATGGATGCTCAATCCTGAAACCATATAGTATTTGGCAAGCTTTTCCATAAGGTATTCAATGCGCTTACTGCGTATAAACATTCTGTCCTCAAAGGAGTAATTGTAGTCAATAGCACCAGCTATGCTCTGTGCACCTTCTGTCAAGGCCTCGCTAAAGTCCAAAAACTCGGAAGCCTTGGCGGTATCAGGTTTTTGATCAAGGAGCAGTTTAATGTGCTCTTTTTCGTAAGCGAAAAAGTCCAAAATCTCTTTTGTCTTTTCTGCTTTTGTCGTGGTTGCTATAGTTTGGATATTCTTTTCGAGATCCTTGATAGCATCTTGAATTGTTATTTTCAAGTGCCGCTTGTTTGGGTAAGTATAGAGGTAGAGATAGTTTTTTGTGATATTCTGTGTAAGGTATTTGATATTTTCCGATGCTTCCAGTATCTTTACGTCGTTCAGCGTTGCTGCAGGTATGAATAATGTTGTCCCTAACAAAAACGCAACGGTAGAGACAAGCCGCCTCATTTGGTACCCTTGTCTAGATTCATGACCTTTTCCATATCGAGCTCATAGGACTTTATCGTCTCTGCAAGGTCATTGGAGGTTTTAAAGACAATAAAGGGGAGTCCACCCTTGTCAATATCTAGATAGAATTTATAAACAATTCCCCAGAGTCTTTGTACTTTGGTCATCTTTTGATTCATCGCTACTGTATTGTGTGGAGATTTGGCCAGTGTTTCTATGGCATCTCCTGCAGTTTTTACGGTTTCTTTCATTAGCTTGATGGTGTTATCATCTTTGATGCCGGCTTGATAGGCCATATAGTATTTTGCAATAGACTCAAAGTAGATACTGAAGCCATTGAGCACATGTTTGTTTTGGAATCCTATGGATTCTTTTAGACTGTTGGCAATAAATCTGGCACCTTCCAGAACAGTGGCACTGAGATCCAGTGCGATCTGGGCATTATCTAGACTGTATGGCTGCTTTGTCATATCCAAAAGTTCGTCATAGCTCATCTTCATAAATAGGAGCAGGTTTTTGTTTTTGGGGTCATTGATGGATTGATTGAGTACTCTGTAGGCCTCTTCAAACGCTTTGGGCGACTCTTTGATCTCTTTGCTGGCCTGTCTTACGGCAACATGGTTGCCCTTGTATAGGTAGGCCTTGGTCAACTCCTCGGCAAAATACCCCGTATCGTATGCCAGTCTTACGAGTTTGAGTTTTGCCTCCTTTTCATTTGCTGATACTTCTGCCTGTGCTGCCTGTGTTGTCATTAGAAGAGCCACTGTTGCTATCAGTGCCCTCAGAAAACCCTTAAATTCCCGTCTCATTACTTCTCCTTAGCTGTGGTATGTAGTTCCCCCCCACTGCCAATCCTCAAAATATAGCATGGACAATTATAGGAAGGGAAAGATAAAGATGTTCTTAAATATTCCAATTTGACCATTGTTACACATTTGAAACTTGAATGCCCATAGTCTAGCGTAAAAATGTCAAATTTCATAAAGTTCTATAAGGCTTTTCACGTTAGCCTTACGACCTAGCCACTCTCGGTAAAGCGCTGACATCTCTTTGGCTCCACCATTGGCTAAGATATACTCTTTATACCCTTTTGCTTTTTCTTTGTCAAATCCATCTTTATCATCAAGACATTCAAAAAAGGCATCAGCACTGAGTACCTCTGCCCATTTGTAGCTGTAGTATCCTGCCGCATATCCACCTGCAAAGATATGTGCAAATCCGTGTTGGAATTTGTTGTATTTTGGTGCAGGTAGCAGTGAGGTTTTTTCTCGTATGCTATCAAGCAGGGCTTGTACCTCTACCCCCTGGTAAAGGTCTTGATGCAGTTTAAAATCAAACAGAGAGAACTCTACTTGACGCAAGATGCCCAAGGCTGCTTGGTAGTTTTTGGTCTCTTTTATCTTTGCCATAAGCTCATCGCTGATTGGCTCTCCACTCTCATAGTGAAAGCCAAAACGTTTAAGAATGGCAGCTTCATAGGCAAAGTTTTCTAAAAACTGAGACGGAAACTCCACCACATCCCACGCCACACCGTTGATGCCACTTACGGAACGCTCTTTACATTTGCCAAATAGGTGGTGAATAGCATGCCCCATCTCATGGAAGAGGGTGACCACATCGTCATGACGTAAGAGGGAAGGTGTAGTCTCGGTAGTAGGTGAGAAATTACAGACTACAAAAGCAGAAGCCAAGTGTGTTTTTCCTCCACTGTCTATATAGTGTGTCTCCCAGTCATTCATCCATGCCCCACCGCGTTTTTCTTTACGGGCTTCTAGGTCAAAGTAGATACGACCCGAGAGTTTGCCATTGTCAAAGATATCAAAGGGCTTGACACACTCATGCCATGTAGGTACATCAGCTGGTTTAAAAGTAACGCTAAAGAGTTCAGAGACAATGTCAAGCAGACCACCCAGTACTTTTTCCTGTTCAAAATAAGGCTTGGTCATGGTGTCATCAAAGGCAAACTTCTCTTTTTTGAGCTTTTCTGAGTAGTAGGCTACATCGTGTCCTGTCAAGTCTGTAATGCCATCAGTTTTTTGGGCAAAGGCTTTAAGCTCTGAAAGCTCATTTTTGGCCTGAGGAAGTGCTGAATCTGCTAGTGCATTAAGAAAGTCCAAGACATCCTCTTCTTTGCTTGCATCTCTTGTTTCTAGGGCATACCGCGCATAGCTCCCAAAGCCAAGGAGTTTCGCCTTTTCATTTTTAAGTGCCAATATCTGGTCAATCACTTCTGCATTTTCAGGGGCTCTTGTACTGTAGACACGTGAAAGCTCTTTTCTGTATTCACGGTTAGGTCCGTAGGTCATATAGGCTAAATAGCTAGGGATTTGCAGTGTAAATTTATAGACTGTTTTCCCCGCTACTTCTTCTTTGGAGGCATCTATATCTGACTGAGGCATGCCCTCAACATCTTTAGCATCTTCTATGATGAGCTCAAAGGCGTTGGTGGCATCTAGTAAGTTTTGAGAGAAGTTGTTAGAGAGTTCTGAAAGTTTGAGGCTTATCTCCTCCATACGTTTTTTCTCTTTTTCTGGAAGGTTCACTCCTGAGAGCACGAAGTCTCGTATGTCATGTTTGACAACCGTTTTAGCCTCCTCTGAGTCAGCTTTTATCTGTTCTATTTTCTTAAAAAGTGCAACATTCTGTGCCATCTCAGAACCAAACCTTGAGAGCAGAGGTAAAGACTCCTCATAGGCTTTTTGTGTCTCCTCTGAGTTCATGACAGAGTTTAGGTGTGATAAAGGCGTAAAAAAGAGTCCTAGCTCTTCATCTAGGTCTTGCAGTGGTTTGAGGACCTTATCGTAACAATATTCACTTGATTTGGTGAGTGTGTCTATGATACTGCGTTGTTTATTTAGGAGTATGTCTAGTTCTTCTGGAAATTTTTCTAGATCTTTTATGTGAAATGTCTGAAACATCTTTTCTCTTTCGTGCGGATTTTGGGGTGATTGTAGCATATGTTAGTAAATTTTCGATAGAATATTCACTATTCCAATACCAGATAAATGGAGAAATATCATGAAAGTATTATTAACAAAAGATGTCAAAGCACTAGGAAAATCAGGAGAGATCAAAGAGGTCAAGGACGGCTATGGTCGAAACTTTCTTGTTGCCAAAGGACTTGCCAAGATTGCTACACCCGAGGTCGTAGAGAAGTGGAAAACGGATCAAGAGAATGCCGAGAAAGCGCTTCGGGAGGAGCTGACGCGGCTCAATGCCGAGAAGATCACACTGGAAGCCACTGAGATCAAAATCGAAAAGGAGACTGCACCAGTAGGTATCAAGGGCTCTGTGGGCAATGGGGATATCGCAGAAGCGATTCTGGATCAAATGGGTATCGAGATTGACAAGAAACACATTGTGCTCAAAAAAGCACTGAAATCCACCGGCATCCATGAGGTGGATGCCAAGCTTGGGCATGCCATCCATGCGACACTCAAAGTCAATGTAGTGGGCGTCTAATCTATGTTTCATGCTACCACGATACTCGCCTACAAAGGGGAAGGGCATGCAGTGATAGGCGGGGACGGTCAGGTTACTTTTGGGAACTCCGTACTCAAGGGAAATGCTACCAAGATCCGCACACTGTATGAGGGAAAAGTATTGGCGGGCTTTGCCGGCAGTACGGCAGATGCTTTTAATCTTTTTGATATGTTTGAGGGTATACTCAATGAGAAAAAAGGAGACCTGCTTAAATCTGTTGTAGAGTTCTCCAAGATCTGGCGCAAGGACAAGATGCTTCGTCAGCTCGAAGCGATGATGCTGGTACTAAATACAGAGCATATATTTATCCTTTCAGGAACCGGTGATGTGGTAGAACCCGAAGACGGGAAGATCGCCGCTATCGGAAGTGGCGGAAACTTTGCGCTCTCTGCCGCACGGGCACTGGATAAGCATGCTGATCTTGCAGCGGATATGCTAGTCAAAGAGAGTTTGATGCTTGCAGGGGAGTTGTGTATCTATACCAACCAACATATCAAAATATTGGAGCTAAAGCAGTGACGGTACACCAAAAAAATCTGACTCCCAAAGAGATCGTTGTCTATTTGGATCGTTATGTGATCAGTCAAAAAGAGGCGAAAAAGACCATTGCGGTGGCGTTGCGAAATCGCTGGCGTCGTATGCAGTTAAGCCCCGAGATGCAAAAAGAGGTGATGCCAAAAAATATCTTGATGATCGGCAGTACCGGTGTCGGCAAAACAGAGATAGCCAGACGACTCTCCAGTATGATGCGTCTCCCTTTTGTCAAAGTAGAGGCCAGCAAATTTACAGAAGTTGGCTTTGTGGGGCGGGATGTGGAGTCCATGATTCGGGACTTGGCATTGACCTCCTTGCGTCTGGTGCGTGAAGAGGAGAATGAAAAAAACCAGGGCAAAATCGAAGCCTATATTGAGAATAAGATCATTGAAAAATTACTACCGCCTCTGCCTGAAGGGGTCAGTGAACAAAAGAAACTTGACTATGACCGTGCTTTTGTACAGATGCAGGAGAGATTGGGGCGGGGGGAGTTGGACCATTTGCGGATAGAGGTAGATATCCCTGCGGCACAGATTGATTTCGTCGGAGCCAATGTGCCGCCGGAGATGGCCAGTGTCCAGGAATCCATCATAAAGGTCATCGGCACGATGGATAAAAAAAAGAAAAAAGAGGTGACAGTCAAAGAGGCAAAAAAGATCCTCGAAGCCGAAGCCAGCGAGACACTGCTCGATGAAGAGAAACTCAAAGACAAAGCGATCCAAAAAATAGAAGAGGGAGGGATGGTCTTTATCGATGAGATCGACAAGATCGCAGTACCCTCGACCAGCACCTCCAGACAAGACCCGAGCAAGGAGGGTGTGCAGCGGGATCTGCTTCCTATCGTGGAGGGCTCTACAGTGAATACTAAAATAGGTACGGTAAGAACAGACCATATCCTCTTTATTGCTGCGGGCGCATTTCATCTAAGTAAGCCCAGTGACCTGATCCCGGAACTTCAGGGAAGGTTTCCTCTCAGGGTAGAGCTAGAGGCACTGGATGAGGAGACACTGTACCGTATCCTGACGGAGCCGGCCAACTCTCTGATCAGGCAATACCAGGCACTTTTGGCAGTCGAAGGTGTCACACTTTCATTTGAAGAGAGTGCCCTGAGACTCATTGCCAAATACTCTGCTTTGGCCAATGAAAAAACAGAAGATATCGGTGCAAGAAGGCTGCATACTATCATGGAGAAGATTCTGGATGAGATTAGCTATGATGCAGACGAAAGAAGCGGCGACTCTGTAAATGTTGATGATCGCCTAGTGAACGAGAAGCTTGAGAAGATCGTAGAGAGCGAAGATGCGACACGCTATATCTTATAATTAGAAATTAGAAATTAGAAATGGAGACTTATGTTTAGAAAAGAGGATGGCGATACTGGAGCAGGATTCGTAGCAGTAGTGGGGCGACCCAATGCAGGCAAAAGCACGCTGCTGAACCATTTGGTAGGCGAGAAGCTGGCAATGGTATCGAAAAAAGCACAGGCTACACGCAAGCGCATGCATATCATTGTGATGCATGGAAAAACACAAATTATTTTTGTGGACACACCAGGCCTGCACGAAAAAGAGAAACTTCTGAATCAGTTTATGATGGAGGAGGCACTCAAGGCTATTGGAGACAGTGATCTCATCCTATTCTTGGCACCCGCCAGTGACAGTGTAGAGGAGTATATCAAGTTTTTGGCACTCTCAGAACGAAAGAAAATACCCCATATTGTAGTACTGACAAAAATAGATCGTATCCCGCAGCCAAAGCTTTTGGAAAAGCTGGGGGCCTATCAAAAGTATCAGGAGCATTTTGAAGCGATCATTCCTTTCTCCGTGAACAAACAAGTAGGGAAGAGAGGACTGTTGGATGAAATAGCTAAATATCTTCCACGGCATCCATGGCTTTTTGACCCGGATATGCTCACCACGGAAAACATTCGAGATATCTACAAGGAGCTGATTCGAGAATCTATCTTTGAAAATTTGAGTGACGAGATCCCCTATGAGAGTGATGTGCTGATCAACAGGATAGAGGAGAGTGATACGCTGGATAAGGTATATGCGACGGTTATCGTAGAAAAAGAGATGCAAAAACGTATGATCGTGGGCAAAAAAGGAGAGGGGATCAAGAGGGTAGGAATCACGGCCAGAAAAGTGATGGAAGACTTCTCTCGGAAGAAAATATTCCTTGATCTGCATGTGGCTGTCAGGAAGGGCTGGAGCAAAAACAGAGGCTCTCTGGAGGAATTGGGATACCAATTTTAGCCTTTTAAGCAAAAAATACAGAAAATAAGTTTACTTTAATATTATAACATATATAATTATCACAAGTCTTGTAAGGATTGTGCATTATGCTGAAAAAAAAGGGCAATAAAAAAACCAAAACCATCATATCTGTAGATAATTATACGCAGAGTAGTTATTCGCTTAAAGGTACCACTTTGGCACCACATCAGAAGCTGGCTTTAAAGAGTCATTTCTTTTTTGTGACCTACCTTGCGAATAAAGATATGATCATAGCGCCTGTTGAGATCGGATCTGGCATCAGCGAGGAAGACCTGGATGGTGCTCTGGAGAACAGAGCGTATGAAGAGCTGGGGCTTGATCCTACCGTAGAGTATATGATACGCCATCTCGAGATACCTCACTCTGGAGATGGCAGACTCTTTCAGCTCTTTGTGATAGAGCAGGATCGTTATACAGAGATATTTGACACCCTGAGAAAACAGGTAAAATATATTGATCTCATCGTACCTGCACCACTTTTATACAAAACACTTTATGATCTTGAGCTTGTGGATCATAAGGGGGTACACTGTTACCTTTATTTTACTAAATATGATACTTTTTTGACCTTCTATAAGGATGGTGAATATCTTTATTCGAAATCCATTAAGTATTCTTTTGAACAAATTTATGATAGATACTGTGAAATGACGGGCGAGCATGTAGACGAGGAGATGTTTTTTAGAACCCTACAAAAAGAGGGGATGAAGGCAACACAGGCAGAGTATCAGCAGAATATCATGAAACTTTTCGGAGAGATATTTATCTCTATCAATGATATTATCATTTATACCAAAAGGGCCTATGAACTAGAGGTGATCGATCAGATGTTTATCGGCAGTTCGCTGGGCCCTATTGTTGGTCTCGATGATTATGTGCAAAACTATTTGGGTCTCTACTCCTCTGCGCTAGAGTTTGATTTTCAGCTAGAAACCGATGAGTGGCATATCGATCAGATGCAGCTCATGATGGCTGTTTCCGGGTTGGAGTATGCCGGCACACACGATATAGTCAATCTTACACAATATCCGAGACCTCCTACATTTTTCAAGAGGCCGGCCGGTCAGTTTGTGGGCACTACGCTGGTAGTAACAGCGTTTGCTTTGATGCCTCCCACGTACTATTATGTGGTCTCAAAAGCCAATGAGGCAAGAAACAATATCTTAAAAAATGAGGAAACAAAGCTCACACAGGAAGCCACTAGATATAGGGATATCATCAGCAAAAAACGCAAAGAGATCAGTCGACTCGATACAAAAATTGCAAAACTGCAGAAGACTTTTCAGGGAAAGGAAGACACACTGACTGCTGTCTTTGAGAAAAAAGTATTTTATAAATTAAAATCTGAACAGCTGGAACTTTTTGCAGGGGATTTGGCTAAACATGGTGTAAAAGCGTACAGTATCGAAACCCAAAATGATCTTTATTACCTTTCCCTGGTTTCGGAAAGCGATGAGAGTATTACGGGGTTGATTAAAGATATTTCCGAGAAGTATAAGGACAGTATCTCTATGATTGATATAGAGCTGATACATAAAGATAAAAACAGTACATTCTATGAAGGTGTTCTGAAGGTGGGGCTACGATGAGCTATATAGCAGATAAATTGGAAGCAATGGATGCCTATTTTGAGCATAAGAGCGAGGCGGAAAAATGGATTATGATACTTTTCTTCTCGGGCGCAGTGGCTTTTTTGGCCTATAGTTACTTTTTTCCTTATGCGAAGGGACTTTATGAGCAGAGTGTATTACGGCATAAGACGATCACCAAAAAGATACATGAAGAAAAAACGTATTTGAACTCCATCTCAAAAAACGGTGACAGAGACTACAAGGTCAAGCTCTATAGCAAACAAATTGTTGCAAAAAAAGCCTCTACAGAATCATACAAAAAAAGAATCACTCTGATTAATGGGAACCTTGACAAATTGTCAGATCTACTTTTCAATCAAAAAAACTGGTCTCTTTTCTTGGATTCAATTACAAACCGAGCAGCAGTCAATGATATACAGATTAATACCTTGGTGAATAAATACGTGGACAGTAATGGCAGTTTTGGTCATGTACTGGAGATAGGTTTGAATTGTGAAGGTAACTTAAAAAATATCCTTACGTTCATCAATGATATGGAGCAGAATACCTTGGTCACAGATATCTATAGCAGCAATATCTATACAGACGCCAACAAAAGTACGATCATTTCTGATATCAATATCTCAGTATGGGGGGTCAATCACTAATGATAGATAAAAAAATATGGTTCGTAGGTCTTTTGGTTATGCCTCTTTATGGGGATCTTTCTATCGGACAAATGGAAACTATGGTTGAGAAGATCAAGGCAAAGCGTGTGGGTGCCGCGATAGAGAAGCACACAGATTTTGTTTCCCCTTTTGTCATGGTTCGCAAGGATCAAGGCAAGGCGGTGCTGGAAGATCCAAAGAGCACCGTGGTTGTGTTTGTTTTGGGCGGGATCATCAACAAGAAGGCATTTATCAATCAGAAATGGATTGAAGTAGGTGCCACGATAGAGGGCTATACACTGACTGAGATAAAAGACAATAGCGTAACACTCACAAGAGAAGAGAGAACCATTAAGGTCTTTTTGAAGAAAAGTAAACCAATTTTACAACTAAACGAGGGGTAACAATGAACACAATACACAGATGGCTAAAAAGAAGTATCATGGTAGCAGGGCTACTGTTTCTTGCGAGTGTATCCACCTATGCTCAGACATGTAGTGATAAGCTATTTTCTGTCACGATAGATAATTCGCTCACAATTGGTGACGCCATAGAGAATTTGGCGGAGACCTGTGAAATGACTTTGATTGTCAAAGATTCAGGTGCCAGACATCGTCTTGAGAAAAAACTCTATTATGTGAAGCTGAAGAATGCTTCGATACGTAGCTTTTTGGATACGATTTTGACGGAAAATGATCTGAATTACGAATTGAAGGGAAATAGGCTTGCCATCTCTTATCTTGTAACAAAGACCTTCAAAGTGCATTATATTTCCGGACAGCGGACTGGTACGAGCGGTGCACGCATTACGATCGCAAACTCCGGCACAGGCAGCAACAAAAACGGATCCAGTACGGGTACCACAATCAGCAGTAACAGTGAATTTAAATTTTGGGGCACGATAAAGAATGAACTTCACCGTATTCTGGTTTCTGCAGGTGACGGTGGCACCCATTACACCAAGGTAGAGAATGCATGGATTGGACCAGATGGGCAAAAGTGGGAATATAATCCTATGGAGCCAATCGTCGACCCTGAAGCAGGGATGGTGACAGTTACAGGTACCGCCAAACAGATCAGAAGAGTGGGAAAATATCTTGGTGCATTGGCCAAGCAGATCAAATCTCAGGTCTTGATCGATGTGCAGATATTGACAGTCACTTTTGACAACAGCCGTACAACCGGGATTGACTGGAGTCAGCTTTATGGACTGCAAAACTTTACGATAGATGCAATGACATTTACCGGAAAAAATATGGGAAATTTTGAATATGACAAAAAAGAGGGTATTACAAAATGGGATGGATACAAGGGCAATGGGAAGGATCATATTTCGGCATTCCAAAATGTGGCACATGCCTCCGTGGGTGAGGTAATTAAATTTTTACGATCACAAGGTGATGTCAGGGCTGTCTCCAGTCCACGAGTGATGACGCTGAGCAACCAGCCTGCATTGATCTCTGTGGGAAAAGAGCTTTTCTATAAGCTTAAAACAGCTACTAAAAAAGACGGGGACTCTACCCAGGGAGAGCGTATAGATTCTGTATTCGCAGGTATTTTGCTGGATATTACACCCGAG
>CAMZLC010000079.1 GCA_947311605.1 uncultured Sulfurovum sp. | reverse complement strand
GGAGCGGCTCAAAATCGTACCCGAAGAGAAGCATCAGACCTATCGTGACAGACTGCAGGTAGAGATCGACATCATCAACAACATGAAATTTCCCGGCTACATGCTGATCGTCTGGGATTTTGTCGATGCTGCCAAGCAGATGGGCATACCCGTGGGTCCCGGTCGGGGTTCTGCTGCAGGGTCACTGGTGGCCTTTTCGCTACGGATCACCGATATAGACCCTATGCCGTACGGGTTGCTGTTCGAGCGCTTTCTCAATCCGGAGAGAGTCTCTATGCCAGATATCGATATGGACTTCTGTCAGGCGCGCCGTCAGGAGATACTGGACTATGTGGTGGAGAAGTATGGACGGGTGAATGTCGCACAGATCATCACCTTTGGCAAATTGCTTGCCAAAGGGGTGATCCGTGATGTGGCGAGAGTGCTGGATATGCCCTATGCCAAAGCAGACGCCATGGCAAAGCTGATACCTGATGAGCTAGGGATCGACTTGACAAAGTCCTATGAAAAAGAGCCCAAGATCAAGGAGCTGCTGGAGAGTGACCCCCAGGCCAAACGGGTCTGGGAGTATGCATTGGCACTGGAGGGGCTCAACCGCAATGCCGGTACGCATGCAGCAGGGGTGGTCATCTCCAATGAGCCGCTCTGGCAAAAGACGCCACTCTTCAAGCCCACCGGACTGGATACGCTGGCAACACAGTATAGCGGCAAGTATGTAGAGGATGTGGATCTGATCAAGTTTGACTTCCTCGGGCTCAAGACATTGACGGTCATCGAAGAGGCACTGAAACTGGTAAAGAAGCGGCACGGAAAGCAGATCAATTTTGTCGAAGAGAATATCGAAGATCCGGAAGTCTACACCTATATCGGTACGGGCGATACACTGGGGCTCTTCCAGATAGAATCGGCCGGCATGCAGGAGTTGGCGAAGAAGCTCAAGCCAGACGGCTTTGAGGATGTGATCGCGATGCTGGCGCTCTATCGTCCGGGCCCGATGGAGTCTGGTATGCTGGATGATTTTGTCGAGCGGAAGCACGGCAGGGCAGAGATCACCTATATGTTCCCCGAGCTGGAAGAGATACTCAAGCCTACCTACGGGGTGATCGTCTATCAGGAGCAGGTGATGCAGATCGTACAGACCATTGGAGGGTTCAGTCTCGGCGGTGCAGATCTGGTGCGGCGTGCCATGGGCAAAAAGATCAAGGAGGAGATGGACAAGCTTCAGGCGGAGTTTGCCGACGGTGCTGCCAAAAAAGGCTTTGATAGGGAAAAAGCTATAGCGCTGTTCGATCTGATCGTCAAGTTCGCCGGGTACGGATTCAATAAATCCCACTCGGCTGCCTACGCGATGATCACCTTCTATACCTCCTATCTCAAGCACTATTATCCTACGGAGTTCATGGCGGCGATCCTGACGCTAGAGAAGAACAATACCGACAAAGTGGTCAAATATGTGGACGAGTTGGGCCACATGGATATCAAACTGCTCCCGCCGGATATCAACCGCTCAGGACTCATGTTTGAAGCGACCAATATCGACGGGGATGAGGTGGTCATGTTCGGTATGGGTGCGATCAAGGGCTCAGGAGATATTGCGATCAACAGTATGCTTGAAGCCAGAGAAGCGGGATCCTTCGAGGATCTCTCGGATTTCGTCTCGCGTATTGACTCCAGTAAGGTCAACAAGAAGGTGATTGAATCTCTGGTCAAGGCGGGGGCACTGGATGGCTTTGGCTATTCTCGAAAATCACTGCTTTCCCAGATTGAAGAGGTCGTCGATACCGCCAAGCGTGCCGGTGATGCCAGAAAGAATGCGGTGGGTTCCCTCTTTGGTGATGGGGAGGAGATGACCTCTGTGACACTGGAGCTGAACCATCTGGATGAGTTTGAGCCTATGGAGATACTGGAGATGGAGAAGGAGTCTCTGGGCTTTTATGTCTCTGGTCACCCTCTGGACAAATACCGTGAGACCCTCAGTGAGATCAACTATACCCTCAGTTCGGAGATCAGTGAGCTGGCAGATGGTTCTCAAGCACTGATCATCGGGAAGATTGAGTCGATCACGGAGCGCATCAGTAAAAAGGGCAACAAATTCGGCATTGCCAATATCATGGATCTGCACGGCAATATCGAACTGATGCTCTTCGAGAACAGGCTCAAGGAGCTGGAGGAGGGGTTTGATACCACCAAGCCCATTGCTTTCAAAGTCAAGATCGGAAAGGATGGTGAGTTCACCCGTATGAATATCCTCAAGATCGAAACACTCAAGGATGCCAGAAAAGAGAAGGTCAAGATCAAAAAAGAAGAAAAGCATACACCAGAACCTGAGCAGCTGCCACTGATACTGGCACTGAACCTGATGCCTGACCCCAAGATCGCAGAGGAGCTGATGTGTCTGGCAGAGAAGTACCCGGGGAACAGACCGCTGGAGCTGCATATCAAGAGCAAGCTGGCAGATGTGATCATCGAGAGCAGGATGCGTGTGAGTGACCTGATGCTGCAGGAGGCAAAAGAGTTGGGGGTTTATCTGGAGGAACCATTGACCATGGAAGGTTAGCCTCACAATCACTTCACAAAAATAGGTTAGGATACGGTATCACTACAAAGGAGAGATGATGAAAAAAGTAATGATGGCTTTCGTAGCTGTATCGGTGATATCAGGCGTGGGGATGCAGCTATCCGCACAGGAGCTCAGTCCCCAAAAGGTGCAGAGACTGGACAGAAAAATGACCAAGAAAAGAGCGGTGCACAAGCGCTTTCGTACCCCAAAAGAGTATCAACGCATGAAGCGCCGAGGTCATACCGTACAGAGAAAAGCTGCTACGGGTATGCGCACCAAAAGAGTCGCTGGAAACAGACATAACCGCAGGTATACTCAGAGTAGGGGGATCGAGGATGACTGGCAGTATTCGCGTGGCTCCAGACAGAAAGGGTACCGCCATTTCAAAAGAGGCTGGTATCTCGCCTATCGCTATGACAGGGCATCGTTTTATGACCGTTATGGGTACAACTATGGGTACTTTAACAGATATGGTTTTGAGTTTGACGGTATCTTCTATGCCTATGATCGATACTATGGCTACAGAGACAGGATGAGAGGCAGAGGTCTTTTTGATAGAGACTACTATATGCCTGCTGAGGCCACCAGATACGGCTTCTGTCCTCCGCGACCCACAAGGCCGCGCCCCAGACCATTTCGCTGGTAGCCCCTATGAGAGTGCATTGATGGCAGGATAGTTTCCGCCTGTCAGCACATGGGGGTTTTCTATCCCATAGATTTTGTAGAGTGTTGCGGCAATACTTAGCGGCTCAAACCAGTAGGTGCCCGGTTTTGGTTTGAGCCAGAGACGGTTGAGGCTCCCGGTGACATCCACAATGGTTTCCCCTACCGCACCTCTGTGTGTGAAGTAGTCTTTGCCTCCCAGTACGAAGAAATTCTGTAGATTACCATGATCCCAGCCATTGGCAGCATTGAGATTGACATTTCTTCCAAACTCACCAAAAACCATGATATTGATCTTGTTATCCTTGCCGATGGCTTTGAGATGCGCCATGGCAGATCTCAGAGACCTGAACAGGACTTCATGTCTGCTGACATAGTCTCTGGCATCATTGTGGTCATCCCAGCCTCCCAGACCTCCTGTGCCCAGTGTGATGATTTTTGTATCAGGATTCTTCTCCAATAGCTTGACTGCTGCCTTTATTTTGTCGGAAAAGTGGTGATTGGGATAGGCATCGTCGCCTAGATCTGGCACCTGGGCATTTTGAATCTTACCGATAAAGGATGAGAGGTTGTCTCTTCTCCCAAAAGCATCTTTTATTTTTCCGCTTTGGTTGTGTGCCTGCGCTATCTTATCCATTTCTCCGGTAAAAGCAGGGTCGAATCCCCCCTCTTCATCAGGCTTCCAGTAGCTGCCTGGCGCACTGTCTCTCTCGACCTCTGTATAATAGGTCCATCGCCTGACCGTCCATCGTTCTCGCTTATAAGGGTTATCAAAATTTTCATTGATGCCCATGGGCTTGAGATAGCCTGCCAGCGGCAGATTGCCTTCTGCGTAAAATGTGGACTCTCCTTCCATGGTCACAAAAGGCATCAGGGTATTTGCATTGATAGCCCCTTTGGCATGGAGTATTGCGGCGATATTGGCAATGACTCCTCCGCCGTCAAGATCAAATGTGCCTCTTTGGTTTTGATCCACACAGACGCCATGTGCCTTGTTGTGCTTCTCTTCCCGTACTTGCGAATAGCAGCATCGATAGAGTGTCATATCTCCATCTGCTATGAGTTTTTCCATTTCGGCACCACCGGCCTCCTGCCAGCATCCATGGGCTGTAGGTGTGATGCCTCGGAAATAGTCTTTGTAGCTGTTTTGAGAATGTGTGTCTATTTCATCAATATTGGTAATATTGCCCCCAAGTTGACTGGCACCTCCGTAAAGAAAGATTATAATCGTCTGCGCCTGATTGTCCTGATAGGTTCCGCTGGAGAAATCAACAGTACTTAGATCCAGTGCCGCAGCATAGTTGAAACTTGGAACAAGCGCAGCAGAGCCAGCCATAAGGGAGAATTTCATAAAGTCTCTTCTTTGCATATCAGTGTACCTCTCTTTGTCTATAGGTTTCATCCAGTCTGGAAATATAGTCCAGTACCACCATGGCAATATTCTCTTTTCGTTCCAGGCGATCTTTTAACTCTTTTTCTCGGTCGTCATTTCTGGTAAACATATTAAAAGGGTAGGTAAATACCTCTCGATCATTCTCTGTCGTGATCATATGTTTTTTGAAAAGAGCATGCTCTTGAGAGTCTGCTTTGCGTGCAATCGTAGACTCAAAGAGATAATTGACAAAGTTCCTGAGACTGGTACTGGCATTGTTTTCGTCATAAGTGAACTGTTCAAAAGCGATAAATGACGCTTGCCAGCCATGATAGTTCCAACTGTCAGGATTTGTCTGTTCAGGGTCAGCTTTCCGTAAGAGAATATTTTCTCGTATATACTTATGATAGTGTGCGAATGAAAGTGTATCCAGAGGCACACGCTCCAGTTTTCCAAGTTTGTATTTCATGCTTGCTTGATGCATCTCTTCCAGACGGTCTTTGAGTCTTCTGAAGGTGTCTCGACGATGTCTGTAGTGGATCTTTTTAGCCAAAGAGTAGAAGGTCTCCTCGGCACTTTGTGCTCTAGTGTTGTCTAGTAGATAGGCCTCAGAAAATATGATCTGTAACAATATATCCTGCCATGTTTCGGGCTTGCTTGAAACGATCGTATGGATTATGTGTTCTTTTTGGCTACTGCTCTTTTCCGGGAAAAAGAAATCAACCAGTCTCGTGGTAACACCTTGGGTAAACGCATCTGATTTTACCAGTTCCCTGTAAAAGTCCTCCCCTGTCACTACGGTTGTTCCAAAAAGATTCAGAGGCTGGGTGTTGCGGTTGAGTCCCACCTCCAATGTATCGCTGTCAGTATTGAGCTTCCAATTCTTAAGGGCTTGTCCTGCCAGCGGCACACGGCTGTCGTTGGTGTCCTGAAGATAGATCTCCATCATCTCTCTGCCATTGTCTTCAGGACTTCTAAACCGTCTCCAGTTATCTTCACTCATCATGTGCACATAGGTGACAAATCGCATACCGCTGTCATTTTCCAACATCGTGACCAGGCGATTATAGACGCCAGAGATATTGGGGGTATGTGAAGAGGAGAGTTCATAGGCTGGTGAGAACATAATGGTCTGCGACAGAATATAGGCAACCCAGTTTTGTAAAAAATATTTATCCAGATCTTTCATGGCATAAAAGCGGGAAAGTATCGTAATGGCTTGGGGTTCATAGTATTGGCTTTGATACTGTTTGAAATAGGTATCATCCAATAGATAGTTTTCAAGCCACGCTTTATCTGTGTTTTCAGTATCCAAACCACTCCTGGTCATACTGAGGAAACTGCCCTGTTTGATCTTCTCTTTGAGGTTTTTTAACGGGTACCCAAAAAAGAGTGTGTTGAGCAGCTTATTGGCTATTTTTAGTTGTTTGCTATCGTCCAATTCGTTAAATTCACTGTCTGTCAGTTGATCGAGTATATATTCGGAAGAGGGCATATTTTGATAGTAGAAAACAAGTCCTTTGTAGGCTATCTGTGTGTTGTTTTCCTCTCCTGTACCGGTATTTGCACCGGAACCACTATTACCAGAACCTCCACCTCCACAAGCAACAAAGAGTAAGGTGAATATAGAGATTGTAAACCATCTCGTAACCAATGAGTATATCTGCATAGATATCCTTTCGTAAGTATTAGGCATTTTAGGCATAAAGAGAAAAATGTTTATACCGGCAAACGCGCGCATCATGTATTATAGCACAAGAGTATTACTGTACAATTACTTGACGGGTACTCTTTTAAGGGGGTTATTTGCTGAGAGGTATTGCCTTGATAAGGTAACACCTTCTCCCTTGTTTCAAAAAAGTGCCAGACGATAGAGTGATTTAAAGCCTAGTTAAGTTATAATCGACCTGTTTGTGAGAGACACAAATTATTACCAAAGGAGAAAGAATGAAGAGAATTGCAAAAGCAGCCGCCTTGGCAGGCGTCGTAGCATTACTGGTAAGCCCATTGGCAGCCAAAAAAATCAAATGGAAGTTGGCGGAGACTTGGCCATCCACCTTGACACCACTCGCTTCGCCTCCATTGAAG
>CAMZLC010000078.1 GCA_947311605.1 uncultured Sulfurovum sp. | reverse complement strand
TCCACTTCCCTGTGTAGGCATCATAGTCACGGTACCCAAAGCGTGTGAGCTTGGTATCTGTAATGATGACGGACACTGAGCCTGTCGAAGTGGTGAGTCTTGGGTTGTGTGACATGATTTATTTTAGCGTGTTTTGGCTTTGGAGAGGAAGATGGAGTTGTCGTTGTCACCTCGTATGCTTGTGTTCGGATTTTTTAACACAATAGCCTATTATTCTATTTATATATTCATTGGAGATATTCTTGTCATATTTATTTAATAAATTGATGTGCTTATTGTCCACATATTGGCATAAGCCATTTACGTCCTTTATTGCATTATTGACGCCCATATAAATAAGAATCCTTTGAGTATCTGCAGACAGTAGCGTGGCAACTTGCGCATTTCGTCCCTGATCTAATATTTCCAATAAAATATAATTGAATTTTAACTGATTTATATTTTCATTGAATAAATTTTTTTCTTCACACTTGTATAGGGCAAACATAAAAAAGAGTGAAAGTATTATTATAAACACTACGTATTTTATTATTCTCCGCATGTTTTCTTGCACCCATCTCTCATAAATTCAGTATATTGAATACGACAAGAACTATCTGTTCCACACCATTTTATCACTTGTGGAATATAGCTATCACATATTTTCTCATCGGTCAGATTATGATCAAATCCTCGTTTACATTCTTGACAAAATCTCTTTTGCCTTGCCTTTTCCTTGGCTTTACTGCCAAGTTTTCCTCTAAGCCAGTCACCAAATGAACTTAAACCCTCAGGATCCACCAACCCCACAGGATCCCCAAGCACATACCCATACAAATTCGAGTCCCCACCACTAAACCCAATAGGGTCTTTGGCTGTCCACTTCCCTGTGTAGGCATCATAGTCACGGTACCCAAAGCGTGTGAGCTTAGTGTCTGCATCGTATAGTCCGCCTGCAAAGCCAAATGGTATGGTGAAGCTTGGGTTGCTGTCTGTTAACATATTACCATAAGTATCGTAAGTGATTTCTTTTACGATGTTATGACTTGTGTCGCTTATGGCTCTTAGGCTTCCTACTTGGTCGTAGTGTAGGTAGTACTTTGTACCACTGCTGTCTGTCATCGCTACAGGCATTCTCTGGTCTGCGTATTCAAATCTCTGTTTGAGGTTGTCGTCTTTGTCATAGATGGCTAGTAGTGTGGTAAGATTTTCCCAAAGATACTTTTCGACGACGGTACCGTTGACCTCTTTGGCGACTCTGCGGTTTAGTGCGTCTTGGTAGTAGCGTATCTGCGTACCGTCGGGCAGAGTGACGTCGGTGAGCGTGCCTAAGGTGTTGTAGGTGTAGTGCGTGCTACCTTGCGGCTCGGTCTTTTCGACCAGATAGCCGTCATCGTCGTAGCGGTAGGTATTGTCTCCGTAGACGATGAGGTTGTCATCCAGAGTGTAGCTGGCTGTAGCGGTTTTGCCGTAGACCGTGGTGCCGGCTCGGTTGCCGTTGGTATCGTAGGTGTAGCGTTCGATGACACTTGAACTCTCCGGCTGCTCAGTGGCTTCATTGTCGGTGACGGCGATATCGTCAAACCACGCCGTGCCGGTACCCCTATAGAGCAAGGCATAGGCTCTGATGCGCACTACAGGCTTGTCGAAAGTCTTGTTTATCTCGATATGCTGCCAGTCATGGGTACCCGTAGCAAACTTCGTATCATGGTAGTACCAGAGGTAACTGCCGTCATCGAATGTTACCTTGAAATCCAGTGCACAGAGTGCGCCGCTGCTGACATCCTCGGATTTACTCCATCCGCTGAAGGTGAGATCATGGCTGCCATTGACATCAAACTCTCTGGAGTACCATCCTGCATTGGTGGCTGTAGTGTTGGTGATCTTGATAGCATGCTCTCCACTGTGCTTCTCGTCGCTGACAGCTACAGGAGTATCATTACGATAGCTTCTCCATCCTGTCGGAGTCTCTCCCGATATACTCTCGAAATCCCCATTATATAGACCATGCTGCGGTATAGTCCCCTCCTGGACGCTGATATCATCAAACCACACCGTGCCAGATCCGCGATAGAGCAGCACATAGGGTCTGACACGCACTACAGGCTTGCCGAAAGTCTTGGTGGCTTCGATATGCTGCCAGTCATGGGTACCCGTAGCGAACTTCGTATCATGGTAGTACCAGAGGTAACTGCCGTCATCGAACGTCACCTTGAAATCCAGTGCATAGAGTGCGCCGCTGCTGACATCCTCCGCTTTGCTCCAGCCTCCAAAAGTGAGCGTTCTTTCATTGTGGATCGTTATCTCTTTGCCCCACCAGCCTGATCTGCCATTGTCTGGATTACTGATCTTGAGTGCATATTCTCCGCTGTGACTTTGTGTATCGGCTACAGCTGTATCATTGTCGCCATAAGGGTGCCACTCCTCCGGTACATCTCCGGATAGACTCTCTATGCCCGGATTGGAAACAAGATTGACCTGAGCGGAGGCGGCAACACCGGTGGCATTGACCTCTATAAGTCTGCCTCGGCTGTCATAGCTATAGCTATAGGTGGTTTTTTTACCCGAGAGTGTCTCCTCTTTTTGCACTATCTGACCATTGGTATTTCTGCTAAGCTTGACAGAGAGTATAGTATCTTCTTGTGCAGATAGCTCTGCGTAGCCGTTGTATCGGGTGGTTTGGGTATAGTCACCATCGGTAATAGTTTGCTTGAGTGTGCCTTCTAGACTCCTTGTGATATCAAAAGTACCTGAGTGGATAAGCTCTCCGTCTTTGTTGTAGCGATAGGCTGTTGTGGCTCCTGCATAAGTCATGGTAGTTGGGAGGAAGTCGTTGTTGTAGGTATAGGTGATAGTCTGGTCGAGAATACCGCTTTGGATGGTGCTTGTAAGCAGTGTACCATCATAGGCAAAATCCATATGTTCATCGCTGGCTGAGCCTGCCGAAGTCGTGATACTGCGTATGTTTGACTGGCAGCCATAACTATAATCGGTTGTGCCATCAGGTGTGACGACACTGGTGAGTCTGCCGTTTGTGTAGGTGTAGTCTATCGTTGCACCACTTGGCTTGGTAGTGGTGATAAGCCTGCGTTGCTTGTCGTAGCTGTAGGTCGTATTTTTGCCCAGTGGAGAGTCATGGCTGGTACGTTTGTTTACACCATTGTATCCAAAGTGATGGTCTGCAGGAGTAGGTACTGTTCTAGTAACGAGGTTGCCGTTGCTGTCGTAGGCGAAGTGTTCTGCACTACCGTCTGCATAGGTAGCAGAGAGCATTCTGCCTCTGTCGTCATAGGTATAGTGCGTGCTTTGTCCCAGAGGGTCGGTGACGCTCTCCAGATTGCCTTGGGCATCATAGCTGTAGGTGGTGGTACGCTCTCCTGTATGTTTGCCAGTAACCCTGCCTTGGGCATCATAGGTATAGGTGGTTTCCAGTAGCCCATAAGGCTTCATGGATGTGATGTTATGGTTATGGCCGTCATAATCCATCTGCGAAGTTTTATTTTCAGCTGTGGTGCTAGAAGCTTTGAATGCCGCATAGTCTCTAAGGTTGGAAAAGAGCTTGTTGTTGGTCTCAGTTGTGGAGGAGACGGTGGTGACTCTGCCGTTGTTGCTGGTGTAGGTTTTGTGATAGTGGGTGATTTTGCGTAGTCCGGATGGCGTGGTCACGATGCGAGTCTCTAGCATGCGTCTGTGGGTGTAGGGGTCACGGTAGAGTGTGCCGTCGGTATTTTTCTTATAGAGATTGACGGTTTGCATGCCGCAGCCGGTGATGCTACTATTGCTATCGTCAATAGCATTTTCATATAGCACTACATCCCCGGTGGGTAGAGTCTTTTCAGATTTGAGTATGCCGTTTTGTAGGAAATGGTTTTTATAGGTGACGACATCTCCAGAGGCTCTGGTGACTTTATGTGTACCAAAAGTAGCCGAAGAGGTAGACCCAAAGCGCCACTCACCTTGTTCTGCATCTATGACCTTGACCACTTTACCTGCACTGTCAAAGAAGTGCAAAAAGGCATTGCCATTGGGTTCTGTCTCTTTGGTCATCAAGTGACGCTCATATTCAAAGACATACGAAGAAGTATCTTCATACTGCACTTCTGTCAAATCATCCTCGCTGTTAACCTTTAAAAGCGTTCTTTGTCCCGTAGGAGCGACGATGGCAGTGACTCTGCCGTTACTGTCTCGTTCAATGGTTGAAATTTCTCCGTAAATATTGCTAAGTGTTACCAATCTACCCATATTGTCGTACCCAAAAGTACTTTTTGTCTCTTTTGTGTAGAGGTCTCTGATGTTTTGGAGTTTGCCATCGGTATCAAAAAGCATCTCAGAACTACCAGAAAGTACCACCGTAAGATTGCCCTCAAGGGTAGAGGTATCTACCACCCTTACAGAACCAGACCCATAGTGCAGTCTGTTACCCTCAAGCCATGCATGGCTACTCACAGCCCAGCCATGGGCTACTTTGGTACTGTTCCACTCAGCAGAGTTGTAGTGCAAACCAAAGTCTGTACCACTAAGGGCTATGTCTTCGTGGAAAGAGCCGTCTCTTGGGGAGACGTAAGAGGAGATGGGTTCGTCACAAATTTTTGGTGGTTTTTCAGTCTCTCTTACACATCTATACAGAGTCGTACACGCCACACGCGAGGAGTCTACATGCCCTCCAAGAGTACTACATTCTGCACTTCTGTCTGTGGTACTATTTTCTGCCCAGTTAAATAGCTCTTCTTCATTGTCTGCCATGTTAGGGTAAGGTGTGTAGGGACAAGTACATCGGTAGTTGTCAACACAAGAGACCAAACTATGTTGCACATCTCCACTCACAGCACTACACTGTGCCGATAAATCATCATGAGCAGTCCAGTTGTAGATGACGGACTCTTTGTCTTTAAGGGTTGGGAATGTTGTGTCATTTTGGTCACAGGTTGGTGGGTTGTCTATACAGACTGGTGGGGTTACATTTGTGTCTAGGGTTTGGTTTTCATCACAGCTAGTCACACACCTAGATGTATTCATACAAGATGTACCCACTTGTGCTTGTTCTGTTTGAATGGTTCCGTTTATATCGGTACATTCATCTATTTTACTTTGCACTGGTTGGTTCCACCTATGCTGCCATTTAAATCTGATAATTTCATTATCTTTTAAAGCAGGGAACTCTTTTTCTTCACAGTAGAGACACTTAAATTCTTTTAAATAAGTTTCTTTATGTTCTTGATAGGTTAGATACCATCCAACATACATTTCCCAGTTACTATTATATGCAAGTTCACTAGATAAATTGGTGACATATTTTCTTACATCCATACATGTATATCTATACATTAGTGGCTTCCATGTTGTATAGGTAATATTTCTATATATATCTTGCGTTGGATAGTTAGTTGTATAGTATGATATTACCATATTGACAGAAGCTATATTTGATAAAAATTGATTATTTGCTTCTCGTACAATAATATCTTCTAGACTTGTGTTAATAACTTCTTGAGAATATAGTGGCCATTCTTCATTATACTGTGAACCACCAATAGCAGGACATTCACATGGACTTTCTATTGCTACCAAAAGTGTTGCAAATATAACAAACAATATCAATATTTTATTCATAAGATCTCCCTAAAATAATAAAGAGTCTAACTAAAAAACGGGGGGGTGTCAAGGAAGATTGTGTGCAAGAAAAGAAAATAGATGCATTTTGAAGTTAAAACTCAAAGCCTCCGCCTTTACCTTTACTCATAGAATCATAGACTGTTTTGATGTAGGCATCACGTAGGGTGCAGTCGAGTAATTTTTCACATTTCATACAGCTTCGAACTTGATGCTCAACTTGACATGCTTCAAGTTCAGTTTTTTTCTGAGTGAGGGCTATTTGCCATTCATCAAGTATCTGTTCAGCCATTAGTTTTTGATTCCGTAGGCAGATTTGAGTGCGGTTATTTCATAGTTTGAACCAAAGAAACACGGGCTTGTGTCGTGTGGAAATAGGGGTACGGTGATAATGATAACTCTACTAAAATGGTTATATCGCTCCGCTCCGCTCAATTTGGTGTGCGGCATGGCCGCACCTACGGTAATGGCAATAGGGGTAAGGCGTTGAAAATTCATCCTCCAACAGCCCATAAAAGCTAAACCACTACCCCGCATATCTCACCATCAATACAAAAACCCAAAGAGCCAAAGCGGTATCTTGTTGCCGTTACCCACTTCTATATCGTCTGCTGCCACAAAAGAATCTGCTGCATTCGCTATCTGTTTAAAGCCTTTGTTTTTGCCGCCTATCTCGAACAGATACATTTCATCGACTAAAAAGTCTCCCTTTTTAGGGATATGCAGACGGTATTGTTGTGAGAGTTGATTGGCAAAAAAGGTCTCCCTTCTTGTGCCGATATCACTCTTCTCGCAATAGGCATAAAGCAAGTTTGTATTGTTGAAATATATCTTCGTAGGTTTGTTGATCTTTTTGAGTCCTTTGGATGCCTCATCCACCAAAAGGAGCATTTGCCCATCCGATAGATAGCTGATGTAATCGTATAGTTTTACCCTGCTTATCTCGGCAAGAGCAGCTATTTTTGTGTAGTTTACCTCAAACGGTTTACTCTCACAAATCACTTCCAATAGCTTTTTAAGCTTATAGGTGTATTTTTGTTCTATAAGCCCTAGCGACGTGAGATCCAGATCGATAGTGAGATTGATCGTGTTGAGCAAATTTTGCAAATACGAGCTTTGCTTTTGAGTAAAAAACGGATAATATCCCGTTTTCAAATAGGTGTTAAACTCTTTCAATATATCCAATTCAATCGTTTTTGCGATTTCCGTATGCCTTTGAAGGAGAGATGCAAGGGGATAACTTTCTAAAGCGACTGAATGCTTCACTTCCAAATACTCCCGAAACGAGAAACCGTAGAGATTGTAGAGTGCCACTCTTCTGCTAAGGTCGCTTTTTGCATTGAGGATGGATGTCGCACTGCTACTTGTAAATACCACTTTGATCTCAAAGAGGTCATAGATGGTTTTCAGATAAGCGGCGAAATCCTTATAGCGGTGCACTTCATCCAAGAGCAGATACTCACCACCGCTTTCGACAAAAGCCTCCACGATCTCTATCAGATCCACACCGCTTAAAAACGGATAGTCAAGAGAGATATAGAGTGCTTCTTTGTTTTCTTTTTGTAAATCCAGTAGATACTGAAAGAGCATCGTTGTTTTACCAGTGCCTCTTGCTCCAAAGATTGCTATCATCTTGTCGTCAAAATCTATCTCTTTAAACAGATAGCGTCTGTAGGTAATATCGAATGACTTTAAAAACCTATCTTGATATCTTTTTATATTTGCGAGCATATTACTTCCTTGTGTAAACGGTTATAAACATTTACGATAATAGCATAATTTGCATAAATGTTTATGAACGTTTACACTTTCTCATCAAAATGACCTTTGGTCGTCATACCACACTTAATGCGGCATCCATTCGGAGTGAGTATGGAATACGGATTGCAGATAACGGAGGAGTGCGGCACGGTCGCACCTACTGTAATCAATGGGTATTTGTTGTTAATGCCGCTGATTGCCCACAAAGAAGTTCCCCGCAAGCCCAAGCGGAACGACGGTGCGATAGAAGAGGTAGCGACCGCTTAGCTCACTCAACAGTGCGCCCATGGTGGCCACTACCAAGACAGCGATGGCCAGAGAAACCAAACCACTGGCCGTGAACATCATGGCGAGCAGTGGTAGTGCCAAGGCAAAAAGCACCAGAGAGTAGATCCTGAATTTTTTTACTTTACCAAAATGCTCCTGCAGGAGGATTCTGCTTCGGTTGTACTGGTAGTAGAGCGGGTCATCCTTGTCCAGGTGACGGTAGAACATCACCTCTTCCAAGATCACCAGTGCCTGTCCCATCCCTGCCAGCAGTGTGATACCAAGCAGCACCATCGCGCCCTGTGCACCGTGACTGATGAGCAGTACCATGGCAATAAGCAGAAAACCCACATACCCTGAACCGAAGAAGCGTTTGGTGGTGGACTTTCGGTTCCAGCTTGGTCGGGCTTTGATGCGGTAGATCATCGACTGGGCGTAGATGCCGTAGATGCCGATGGCTAAGGTAAGTGCCTCGACAAAGAGCAGGGCAAAGCCGCCGATGTCCAGCAGGTACATCCCCGCCACGAGTGTGGCAAGTCCGGTGTAGGCACCCAGTGCGATCGCCTCACGGCTGAGCCAGGAGGTACGCCAGTTTTTCATCGCCATCATCGCCATCCCCGGTCTGCCAAGGTGCAGTGCCGAAAGGGACAGCCCGATAGCGGCAGGGAGGAACGCCAGTATCGCCATCGTTGCGGTGGGTTTAGGCAGGTTGAAGCCCAAAGAGAAGAGAAGCTGTCCCAAAAAGAGTGCCAAAAACGCCCCCACGGAGAGCTGTGTGAGTACCGTCATAAAGACCAGCGGCAGCTCTGCATGGGCGGGCTTGAGCAGGTGCTCATCCGCGACACGGATCTCCTCACCCTCGGGGATCTCGGGGAGGGTGTAGCGGGTGGTCGGCTTGGTGACGGAGATGTCGGGCAGGTGCGGGGCGACCCCCTCTTTTGCCATATCTTCGGCCAGCCACTGTTCGACATTGACCGCTTCGATCTCGATGGCACCGCCCGGACACGCCTGCACACATGCAGGGGTCTGACCCGCTTCGAGTTTGTCTACACACATATGACACTTGGTGACGATACCGCGGTCGGGGTTGAACACGGGTACTTCGTAGGGACAGTTCCATGTACAGTACTGACACCCGATACAGCTGGGGTCGTCGTGCCAGACGATCCCGTTGTCCAGCTTGATATAACTCTCGGTAGGGCAGCCTATGAGGCATTCAGGCTCGATGCAGTGGTTACAGCTCATCGAGTTGAAAAGCTGGAGGGTATCGGGGAACTCGCCCATCTCCATCTCTCCCACACGCCGCCACTTGATGTCGGCACTGTTACCATTCTGCTCGTTGCAGGCGACCTCACAGCAGTGACAGCCCACACAGGCCGTCGCATCGAAGTGGAAGCGGTACTGCTCCCCAGGCCCCAGCTCGGGGATGTCGATGCTGTAGTTCCCGCACTGCATACCGGTGTCGTTCTTGTGGTTGATGAAGCTTTCTAATGGGGTGTCGCCCATCTTACAGCTCCTCCAGTGCCATGATCAGTTCTGAAAAGACCTGTGCGCGTTCGCTTTTGTTCTCGTGGGTCATGTTATAGATCACCTCACTGAGTTTAGGCGGTACAGCTGGGTTGAGGCGTGATACCTCATCTCTCTTGATCTTCCTGGGCTGTTTGAGCAAAGGAACCAATCCATCCACTGCCTCAAATCGCTTCTGACCGGTAAGCATCTTGAAAAGCTTCAGGCCAAACGCAAATATCTCATACGCCTCACGCTTGCCGCTGTCAGGGGTATTTTCCAAGGGAAAAAAGAGATCCAACCCCAGCTTCTCATTGAGTACATAGTTGAGCTTGGTGAAAAATCCCAATGCCTGATAGGAGTACTGGGCACTGAGAAACCTGTCATCAAATGCCTCATAACTCTCCGCTCTTTGTTTATGTTGCGCATAAGTTTTGAGC
>CAMZLC010000077.1 GCA_947311605.1 uncultured Sulfurovum sp. | reverse complement strand
CTTCAGGCTTTATAGATAGCATGAGGCTTAAGCCTCATGCTATCTATAAAGCCTGAAGTAATGACTATCTGTTCAGCCCTACAGATGACACCACGTGATGCCATAAGATACTTGGCTATCTGTTCCTGAAGTGCTAACTCACCCTGACCATCGGGGTAGCTACCAAAATCTGTAGTCTCATCAAGTGCCTTGGTAGTCAGACGTTTCCATGTTTTGAGAGGAAAATCTTCTGCACAAAGCTCGGCAGGGAAGAAATCATATCGGTAAGTTTGTGATTTTTTTGTAGAGGGCATAGGTACATCTGACTTAAAAGTATCAAAATATAGCTCACTCACATAGTACCCAGACTTAGGACGGCTCTCTATATACCCCTCTGCATAGAGCTGAGAGTATGCAGACTCTACGGTGGTTTTGCTAAGGTTATACAATGCAGCTACTTTACGTATGGAGGGGAGTTTATCTCCTGTTTGGTAGTGGGTGCTGATGTCATGTTTTAGTGCATTGTAGAGCTGTAGGTGTAGTGGGGTTTTGTTTTTTTCGTCCAATATATACAAAACTGTCCTTTGAAAATATAAATATTTTGTATCTTGTTGTAAGTACAGATAAGACGTATAATAGCATAAAAATTGATAGGAGAAGCTATGAAAAAAATATTTGAAATCACAGACAAACACATCATAAACGAAGTCCTAGACAAAGCAGAGTATGGTACATTAGCTCTATGTCATGACAACGACCCTTATGCAGTACCTCTAAATTTTGTACGTATAGAGAAAAACATCTATTTTCATGGTGCATTAAAAAACAAAAAGATGAAGATGCTAGAGCAAAACCCTCACGTCTCTTTCTCCGTAGTGGAGAGCTACTCCATTATCGCTTCATTTTTTAGCGCTACGGAGGGTTTGGCATGCCCTGCGACACACTTTTTTAAGTCTGTTAGCATTGATGGTGTGGCAGAGGTAGTAAAGAGTAGAGAAGAAAAAGCCATGATGTTTGAAACGATGATGCAAAAGCTCCAACCAGAGGGAGGCTACAAACCTTTTAGTGATGAAGCCTATGATAAAGCACTAAAAGCCACAGCAGTGGTAAAGATAGTACCTAGTACTGTGTCATGCAAATTTAAATTTGGTCAGCACCTAGATAAAGAGAGATTTGATAGGATACTAGAGCATTTAAAAGAACGTAATACCGAAATAGACAATGAAACAATAGAAATGATGAAAGGTTTAAAAGATGGAATATAAAATAGCCACTCTAGAGGATATAGAAGCCACACTCAAACTCCACGCCAAATACCAAATCACTGCACAGGTCAGATGTTGGATATTTTAAATTTCGAGATCAAAGCAAACAGTCGTTGCATCTGAAATAAACCCAAACGATACAATAGAGATCACCCATCTTCTACAAGGTGTAAAAGAATACTTTCTAAAGCATCAATAAGAGCTTTTCCTTTACTAACGTGAACTACTCAGGGTTGATACATTGATTGAAAAAGAGAGGAAGCAAAGGTGCTGAATACACTCTTTGGGCTGGGGTCGGGTATCAAATACCAAATCCTATCCCGGAGCCTCCAGTGTATACAGGAGCGTCAAAAACTGCTCTCCGTATCTCTCGTATTTGACCTCTCCTATGCCGTGCACTTCCAGCATCTGCTCTCTGTTTTCGGGTCTTTTGACACTCATATCCTTGAGTGTTTTGTCGGAGAAAATGATATAGGGTGGCACCCCTTTTTCTGCAGCGACTTCTCTTCTGAGGTCACGCAGTTTCTCAAAAATATCGCTATTGTAGTCCGCAGAAAAATCCTCTTTTTTCTTGACGGCTTTGCGAATACTCAAACGTATCTCTTTGAGATCCACGGTTTCTTTTCCTTTGAGGATCTCGGTACCCAGTGCTGTCAGGTGGTAGACCTTGAACTCTCCGATATGGACTGCACCGAGCTCCAGCAGTCTGTCGCCTATGGTCAGCCACTGGGCTTTGGAGTACTCCGCTCCGATCCCATAGACCGAAAGTGTTTCATGCCCATTTTCCAATACACGCTGCTCTCTGCTGCCCCGAAGCACATCGATCACATAGTGCAGCCCAAAGCGCTGCTGTGTGCGGTAGATAGCAGAGAGTAGCTTGCGTGCAGCCTCGGTGATATCTATCTTGCTGCTCTGGGGTGCCAGGCAGTTGTCGCAGTGAGCGCCGCAAGCCTCAATGGTGTCATCGAAGTAACTGGCGATACTCTGATGCCTGCACGCCTCACTGTTGGCGAAGCGTACCATCTGTTCGAGTTTGCCATAGGCATGTTCCTTGTACGGCCCTTCAGGCAAATCATGAATAAAGGACTTCTGCTGGACGATATCAGCCGCTGAAAAAAGCAGTAGCGTCTCCGCCTCTAGTCCATCACGCCCTGCCCTGCCGATCTCCTGATAGAAGTTCTCCAGTGTCTTGGGCAGTGTCATATGGGCTACAAAGCGGATATTGCTCTTGTCTATCCCCATCCCAAAGGCGATCGTCGCTACGACGACCTGCACCTTGTCTGCCACAAAGTCTGCAAAGGTCCGGTTCTTCTCTTGTGTAGGCAAGCCCGCATGATAGGCTCTCGCCTCTATGCCACGGCTCCGAAGGTATCCTGCGATCGCTTCTGTGGATTTGCGTGAGAGTGTATAGATGATCCCTGAATCCCCTTCATGAGCCTTGAGGAACTCCATGAGCTGCGCCCTACCATCTTTGATGCGATGCTGGGCGGAGACCATTAGATTTTCACGGAAGAGACTGCCCCGTACCCGCCTGGGGCTTGTCAGGCACAACTGTGAAGCGATATCCTGCTCTACTGCATGGGTCGCCGTCGCCGTAAAGGCAGCGATAGATGTGGCAGGAAACTGCTCTTTGAGCAGTGAGAGTTTACGGTAGTCCTCCCTGAACTCATGCCCCCATTCACTCACACAGTGTGCCTCATCCACCACAAAGAAATTGACATTCAGATCATGCAAAAGTGCAAGAAAATAGCCGTTACTCAGTCGTTCTGGTGCGACATAGAGCAGCTTGATCTCCCCCTGACGCAACAGTGATTCAGTCTCCTGACTCTCTTCAAGACTCTGCATAGAGCTGAGCATCGCGGCCTCTATGCCGTTGGCCTTGAGTGCGACCACCTGATCATGCATCAGTGCCAGCAGCGGTGACACCACCACGGTGACACCCTCCATCAGCAGTGTCGGCAGCTGATAGCAAAGAGATTTTCCTCCGCCTGTGGGAAGGATCATCAATATATCCTCTCCCTCCAGTATCGCATCGACAACTTCCTCCTGCAGAGGACGAAAACCTTTGTGTCCGAAATAGTGTTGTAATATCTCTAGTTTTTCCATGGTGCAAGTATAGCCGAAAGCTCCCTGTTTGGGTAGAAATAATGGCAAATTGTCATATTTTAGTTCCTACAAGAGAGCCATATGCTACAATTTCAAAAAAAAGAAGCAGGCGTACCCATGAAAAAACTTAGCACTATGCTCGACCTCCAGCAGCAGCTCAATGATAACACCAATGGAGAGGGCTGGGAAAACGGCATGACAAAAAACGGGAAAAAAATAGACTGGCGCAGATGCATCTATTTGGAGGCTGCAGAGCTGATCGAATCCTACCCCTGGAAACACTGGAAAAATATCGATGCCTCTCCGGATTATGAAAATATCAAGATCGAAGCCGTGGATATTTGGCATTTTGTCCTGAGTGAGTCATTGAGGCTCTATAGGATCGAAGAGAGAGGCGATAGAGAGGCACTGGCACTGGTCATCTCAAAAACTCCCGCCTACACGGCATTCAAAGAGGGCAGAAGAGGCTCCGATGGTGACTGCTATCATGAGATAGAAACCGTCGAAGATTTCCTGCGTTCACTCTTTTGCAATGAGCCTGTCGAGACGCTGATCGCCAAATTTTTCGCCGTAGCCAGGCTCTCCGGCCTGACACTCGACAGCCTCTATCAGCTCTATATCGGCAAAAATATACTCAACCGTTTTCGTCAGGATCATGGATACAAAGAGGGGCGCTATATCAAAATATGGGAAGACAGAGAAGACAATGTTGTCATGCAGGAGATACTGGAGCAGGACACGGGCATCACACCCGAAGCACTCTACAGTGCACTCGAAGCGGCATATCCTGCCATTTAGTCGATCATTTTCCCCAGATCCACGGCCACGGTATCCGAACCCGAAACGGTCACCTCTTTGGCGATACGGATATTGCGTGGAGCATCATAGCCACACTCCTTGCCGCACTTGACTACACCTATGACATAATAGGTGCCGCTTGGCACACCATAAAAAGCAAACTTTCCCTGTGCATTGGAGGCGGTAAATTTAAGATAATTATAGAGCCTTTTGTCTGCTTTTGCCATCTTGTATCCGCCAATATAACTCTCGTTGTACCATTGCCTGGAATAGCTTGTGACAGGATTGAGATAGAGCCTGGTCTGCTTGCCATAGGTTTTTTTGCCATAGGCATCTGAAAGATAAATGCTCCCTTTGACCGTAGCGTTTCCGCTTTTTGACAGCCGCTTGTATTCATCTTCGGGAAAAGAAATTCTTGGGATGATCGTATTTTCTGTTGTCTGCCCTTGTGATGTATTTTTCTCTTCTGAAGGTTGATTGTTGGGTCCAGCTATAATCAGTTCCCTGTGAATACAGCCGCTCAGCATCAAGGCTGTGATAATCCAGACAGCGATATAATAGATTTTTCGCACGATATCTCTCCCCCTCTATATTAATATTTATGCATATTATACAACAGTAGGCTTAAGTATGTCTCTAAGGATAAATCGCATGAACAACCACACTACTTACCCAGACAAAACTCGCCAAACATTTTGTCCAAGATCTCTTCATTGTCATAAGGACGTGTGATCGTTCCTATATGTTTCACTGCTTCTTGCAAATGGTAGCTGAAAAACTCAAGTTCCTCTTTTTTCAGGGGCTCCTGTGCCAGTGATATCTCCTCCGTACAACGCTCCACCGCCTCTATCTGTCTGGCAGAAATAAGCATAAGCGCATCGCTCTCACCTATACTGTCCAGGCGTTCCTGCAATGCTTTGGTGAGGTTTTGAAACTGCTGTTTGGCGCTGATCTCCATCGGATTCCATGCAGAGAGTGACGGCAGTACCAGTACCCTCTCCAGATCACTTTTGTTGACCGCAACGATACACTCCTTGTCTTGATTGGCTTTGAGGATATCCATGATCCCTTGATCCTCTTCATCCCATGGCATACTGCCATCAAAAAGTGCTATCACCACATCAGACTCCGCTACCGATCTCATCGAACGCTCTACTCCGATGCGCTCGATCTGATCATTGGCTTCCCTGATCCCTGCTGTATCGATCAGACGAATCACATGAGAGCCGATACGCACCTGCTCTTCGATCGTATCCCGTGTCGTACCTGCCATATCGCTGACGATCGCTCTGTCATAACTCAAAAGCGCATTCAGCAGCGAACTCTTCCCTACATTGGGTTTGCCGATGATCGCGACACGAAAGCCCTCGATCAGCCCACGCCTTCGTCTGCTGCTCTCTACGATATCGGTCATGGCTTCGGCCATACTCCCGAGCTGTCCCGAAAGCTGCAGCAAGATATCCTCCGGCATTTCGTCCTCGGCATAATCGATCATCACTTCAGAGTACGCCAAGGCTTTCAGGAGTGCCTCCCTACTCTCCTCTACGAAGCGTCCCAGCTCTCCCTTGAGCTGTCTGGCCAGTATTTTGGCCGCATCTACACTTTTGGCTTCGATAAGTTTGGCGATCGCCTCTGCTTCGGAGAGATCGATCTTGCCATTGAGAAATGCGCGTTTACTGAACTCTCCTGGCTCTGCCAGCCTAGCTCCATGGTGTATCGCAGCATCCAGTATCTCCTCTGCCACCACAATCCCTCCATGACATTGAAACTCGACGATATCCTCTCCCGTGAAGCTGTGAGGGTTTTGAAAGTAGACCACCAAAGCATGATCGATCAATACACTGGAGGCATTATAAAGAGAGGTGAGGTCACTGTAGCGAGGTCTAAAGGAGGCTTGAGGCGCAATATGCCTAGCGATAGAGAGTGCCTCCTTGCCGCTGAGGCGTATGATAGAGATAGAGGAGACACCGCTGGCAGTAGCAATCGCAACGATAGTCTCAGACATCATCGCTTGTTGAACTCATTAATAAGCACATAGCGCTCGCCACTGCGTGTTCGCTTGATCGCTACGTATTTATTGGGAAACGCTTCTCGAAGCTGCTCCAGTGCGATCTGCACCAATATGCCGTCTAGCGCTCTTGTTCTTCCCCAGCCCTCCTGCTCTATATGCTCGATCACAGGCTCCATATAGCTGCGGATCATCTCCTGCTGTGAAGCCAAAAACTGTGCAATCTCCAGTTTGATATAGAGCGAATGTTTGTTGTGTAACCAATTGGATATCAAATAAGAGAGTGCATTATAGCGATACCCCTCTTTGCCGATCAGCAAGGCAGCATCCTTACCGTCCATAAAGATATAGGCTGTATTTTCAATTACATCCACCTCTACGACATCAATATCAAAACAGCTCAGTGTGATCAACGCTTTGAGCTCCTTTTCGATCTCTTCTTGAAGCGAGATATCTGCTGCAACTTCTACACTACTTTGGTCTTCAGCTTCTTCTTTCTCATCGAAAAAGCTCTCCAGTACGGTTTCCTGCGCAGCCGTGTGCTTGTCTGTTACTGGCTCCGTTTTTCCAGGAGCAGGATCTATGCTTTCCGCTATAGGTTCCTGCGTACTCTCTGGCTTTTTGGAGACTTTAGTGGTTTTTTGTGGCTTCGCTTCCTGTTTTTTTCGTGTTGGCTTGGCTGGTTCGTTTGCCTGCTTGGGTGCGACCACGATAATCGCCGACTTGGAGAAGAGTCCTAGAAAGCCAGAAGAGGCATGCTGAACAATTTCACAGTCCAACTCGGTAAGAGAGCATCCAAAGGCCTCTGCTGCCAAAGCATAGGCAGCTTCCAGTGTTTTTGCTTCGATCCTTTTCATACTTACTCCTTTTCTTTGCCAGCGCTATGAAGATGCTTCATAGTGTTTTTGTATTTTTCATAGGAGACATTGATGAAATACTGCTGTGCGATAGAGAGCAGGTTGTTGGTCAGCCAGTAGAGTACCAAACCTGCAGGGAAGGTCAAGAAGAAGAAGGTCATGATCACTGGGAACCACTGGAAAATTTTCTTCTGCATCGGGTCTGTCATCGTGTTGGGCGTGATCTTCTGCTGGAAGAACATAGAGACACCCATCAGCACAGGAAGGATGTAGGAGGGATCCTTGTCAGACAGGTCTACGATCCAGCCTATCCATGGCGCACCCTGTAATTCATCTGCATTGAGCAGGACGCGATAGAGAGCAAAAAAGACCGGGATCTGTAGCAGCATAGGCAGACATCCGCCCATAGGATTGGCGCCGTGCTTTTTGTACATCGCCATGGTCTGCTGGTTCATCTTGGCAGGGTCTTTGCCGTATTTTTCTTTGAGCTCTTTCATCTTGGGGGCAAGATCACGCATCTTATTCATGGACATCATGCCCTTGTAGGAGAGAGGGAAGAGGATCAGCTTGACCAGCAGTGTAAAGAGAATAATCGCCCAGCCCCAGTTGCCTACAAAATCATGTATCCACAACATTACTCTGAAAAAAGGTTTGGAGAGGAAGGTAAACCAGCCAAATTCGATATTGTTTACCAGATCAGGATGAATGGCTTCAAAGGTACGCCACTCTTTGGGGCCTACGTAACCGTGTAGGCTCAATGCCTGGGTGCCCTTGACAAAAGGCAGAGGCTTGTCTCCAGCGTCCACACTGATGGTCGCGTGCATCGGTGTATCGAAATTATAGAAGAGTGAAGCATCATAACGATCAAAAGAGGAGACGATCGTTGCGTGATCCACCACTTCTGCTTTTTCCGCCTTACCGTCTTCTACTGTCGTCAATATGCCCTCGGTATCACGCACCAATGCACCCCTGACAATCATATACATAGAGTGGTCTGTTTCGGGTCTGCGACCCGGTGTCAGGAAGAATGTTGCTTTTTTGCTGGTCGAAAGGTCGATATCATAATGACCGTCCGCATAAAAAGTAAGCTTCTTGACAACAGTGATACCTGAAAGAGTTTGCGTCAAGATCAGGGTTTGGGCTCTGTCTCCCACGGAAATCTTGTCTGCAGAGGCAGTATAAGGCACTTGGAATGCCTCAGCATTGACAGTGCTGTCTGAAAATCTCAACTCCAGAGGTAGTGTCCTGGCCGGGTCAAAAAGCTCCAGATAGTTTCCTTCTTCATCTCTGTACTTTTCTTTCAGTAATTGTGTGCTGCTGATGCGTCCAAGTTTATCAATTTTAATGATATAGTTCTTTGCTGTGATGATGGAGAGTGTTTCACTTTTTCCTGCAGTGCCTGGTGCTTTAGGCTGTTTGACTGCAGCCGTTTCGGCCGTTGCGACAGAGAGCGATTTTGGCGCAGCATTACTGCTTGTTGCAACAGGTGTTGACGCTGCCCCTGCTACTGCTTTTGTCCTATTGGATTCATTCTGCTGGGGTGGCTTTGGCATGAGGTAGTTAAAGCCAAGTAGCACCACAAAAGAGAGTACAAGTGCCAGTAATAATCTTTTATGAAGATCTTGTTGTTCCAAAATAAAAACCTTTTGATTTGTAGTGGTATTAAAGTCAGGGATTATACAATCATTTTGATTACAAGATGCCAATAACAAACAGGTATGCGATATTACTGCTTCAGCGTGTGACTCTTCTTGAGTGTATTTTGAAAGTTTTGGGCGAGTGTGGCATATTTTGTCTTCAGTAGCGGTGGTTTGGCTACTAAAATATATTGCCCTGATCTCAGGTGGTCGCTGTGAGAGATGAAAAGCGCACGGAGGAGACGCTTGGCACGGTTACGATGTACGGCATTGCCCAGTTTTTTACTAGCGACAAAACCGACTTCCTGCCTGCTGTCTTTTTTATAGAAGAGAACAAAACTGGGCGTATGCCATGTCTTGTCTGCTTTACGATAAACTGCATTAAAAGCTTTGGTGCTCTTGATGCGGTCGAATGACTTTATATGGCCTATTTTATACCGCCAGTCTTTTTCTGCCTTTGGCTCTTCTCGCATTGATGACTTTTCTGCCATTTTTTGTTTTCATTCTGGTTCTAAAACCGTGCGTTCTTTTTCTTGGTGTGTTGTGGGGTTGAAATGTTCTTTTCATGACTTGTCCTAAAAGGGTTTTCTATCGCACAAAATGCGTAATTGGTTGGAATAATAGCGAAATGGACTTAAATCAAGATGAGATGCTCAGCTGCCTTGGTTGTTTTTGCTCTCTTTGAGCCGATTCATCTTCATCTTGTGTTTGGCTACCTCTCTCATGTCAGCATGGCTGTCACTCTCGTCTACGATCTCCATACCCAGGATCGTCTCGACACAATCCTCCAGCGTCACGATCCCTTCTGTCTGATCATAGCTGTCAAGCACCAGAAACATATGCTCTTTTTTCTTGATAAAAAGGTCCAGCGCCATAGAGACAGGAATATTCTCATTGATCTTGTAGATATCGTTCTGCATGCTGCTTAGGGTCACGCTGTCATCCGTGAGTGCCTGCTTGAAGATCTTTTTGGTCAGGACAATGCCCGTAATCGTCTCTATATTCCCCTCATAAACTGGTACCCTGGAGAACTTGAAGATCGCTGGCTCACTCTCCACAATATCCTGTATCGAGCGTCCTCCGTCCAGGGCAAACACGACCGTACGCGGGGTGAGTATCTCCCTGATCTTGATGGTATCAAGCTTGAGCACATTTTCGATCATGTCGGACTCCTGTTCGTCCAGTACACCTTCGTCTTCGCTCTGCAGTGCACTCTCCAAAAGCTCCTCCCTGGTGAGAGAAAAGGTGTTTTCCCCTTTGTTGATCCGATGCGTAATGAAGAGTGTCATCATAATCACCGGATAGGTGATCCAGATAAAAAAACGGATCAGATAGCCTGCCAACGGTGCCAGCTGCTTCCAGTAGGTGGCACCGATGGTTTTGGGAATGATCTCCCCAATGAAGAGGATCGCAAAGGTGAGGATCGCCGAGACCCAAAAGAGCGCACCATTGCCAAACAGATGTTCCGCCTGCGCACCCACAGCAGCAGCACCTACGGTGTTGGCGATGGTGTTGAGAATCAGGATCGAAGCAATCGATTTACTGATATTGCGCTTGTGACTTTCGAGGATCGCTGCTGCGGCAGGCTTCTCTTTTTCCAATACAGATATATAGGGCATATTGACCGAAAGCAGTACAGACTCCAGTACCGAACAGACAAAAGAGACCACCACAGCCAATAAAAAATAAAGAACCAATAAGTCCATAAAGTCACACGCTCCTTAGAGTAATATAAGGGTCGCCAGACCCAGAAAACTGAAAAATCCCACAATATCTGTAACTGTTGTGAGGATCACAGTACTGCCGATAGCAGGATCGATCTCAAGCCGTTTGAGCAGCAGTGGTACCAGGGAGCCAAAAAAGCCTGCGCTCAGCAGATTGATCACCATGGAAAGTGCTATCACGATACCCAGCATACCTTTGTCAAACCACATTGCCGCGATCACACCGATCACTACGGCAAAGATCAACCCATTGGCAAGAGAGAGAATCACCTCCTTTTTGATCGTGCGCCAGGCATCGTTCTTGGCGATATCCCCCAGTGCCAACTGTCGAACAACCACCGTGAGGCTCTGTGTGCCTGCATTGCCACCCATAGAGGCGACGATAGGCATCAGGATTGCCAGTGCCACAATGCTCTGCAGCGTATCGGAAAAAAGGCCGATCACCGCAGAAGCCAGAATCGCCGTCACCAGATTGATCCCCAGCCAAACAGCACGCGCCTTCCCTGCCCTGAGAAGATCATCGTCCTCCTCTGCATCATCATCCACACCAGCCAGATGATACATTTGATCCGTGGCCTGCTCATTGATGATGTCATAGATATCGTCTGAGGTGATACGGCCTATCAGCACCCCTTTGTGATCTACTATCGGCAGGGCTGTCAGGTCATACTCCTGAAACTTTTTGACGATCTCATCGATCTCCTCATGGTCCTCGGCACGGATCACCAGATAACTCTCTGGCGACCCTTCTATATTGTCCTTGAGGCTTTTGTCAAAGTCGAAAGTCAGCAGATTGTCAAGACTCACACCATAATGCAGCACGCCCTGTCCGTCCGTGATAAAGATATACTGTACATTCTCCAGTTCACCCTCTCGGCGAAGCTTGGCAAAATCACGGATCACTTCATTGACAGTATGCTCTAGAGAGGCGGCATAGACCTCCTTCTGCATATAGGCACCTGCCTCATCCTCATCGTACTGCTTCAGGTGCAGGATATCTGCCTGATCCTCCTCGTCCAAATGGGCAAACACCTCTTTGGCCACCGCTTCATCATGCTCTTCCAGGTCCTGGATAAAATCTGTCTGGTCATCGGATTCCAGGTCAGAGAGAGACTGGGCGATCTCCTTGGGTGTATACTGCTCGACAATATCCCCAAAATAACGATCCGGCAGCTCCAGTGCCACATCGGCGATCAGCTCATTGGGAATCGTCTGGATCGCCGCATTGAAACTCTGCTCATCCATATCCTTGAGCAGATTGGCGATCTCCGAAGGATGGAGCTCCTCCGTATCATGCGAATGGAGATATCTCTCTAACTCGTTCATTGGAGCCCCTTTCTTTTGGCTTGTTTTTCGGCATTATACTTGGTTAGCGTTTGAGGTCAGCTTTGATACTCTGAAATATTCAACTTGAGATAAGCATAATAAGGCATAATCATCCCAGAAGACTCTCCATGCAGGTCATGAAGGCACTGCGCAGAAGTTTTGATCTGGACAATCACGAAAATGCAGGTTTTGCCTTCACTGTGCCGCTGAGCCATGTGGCTGGACTGGATACAGAGGAACTGCACAACTTTGAGAGCAACATCAAAATCACCCTATAGGAGAAGAAAATGCTAGTAAATGATCTCATGACCGCCAAAGAAAAACTGATCAGGGTTTCACCTATGACTACCATACGAGAGGTATTACAGCTCATGAAAAGCCACAATGTCCGCTCTATTATCATGGATAAGACAAAACCTGATGGTGCCTACGGGCTGGTAACTTTCAAAAATATCCTACAGAGTATCGTGGCTGAAGATGGAGATATCGATCTTCTCAATGCCTATGATATTGCTGCGACACCAGCCGTCTCCGTCTCTGCCAAGCTAAATGTAAAATATGCAGCCAGGATGATGGTTACCAACAGTATCAAGCGACTGCTCGTCATAGATGACAATGAAGTCTGCGGTATCTTGACCATGTCAGATATTATTACTGTGCTTATGGAGGATATCGAGCAGAATTAGTAATCATCTCCGATCCCCAACAAAAGCGTATTGATAGTGGAGAGAAGTATCTCTTTTTCCTTTGTTGTTATGGGGTAATCAAAACTCTTTTTTATAAAAAATATCTACGGATCTGGAGCTTGCACCAAAAGAGATATCCGTTTCGATATGTTTGGTATTTTGAATCCGAAGTTTCACCGTAGACTCTTTCTGTTTGTCATAGATAACGGTAATTCTGTCACTCAGTTTTTTGCCTACTTCAAACCCTGCACCGGTCAATACCAGATGATCCAATTTGAGTCCCATATTGGCAAAAAGCGATTTAACAAGGCTGCCTGCCACCAGATTGGTCACATCTCCCGCCTTGTTTTCTCTGCCACCACTTTCAGTGTCAAACATAATAAATGAGAGTATCTCCTCTCTGCTCATATGTGGATCACTGGAGAAATGCAGGGAAGGCTCTGAGGCAGTACCGGAAACTTTTACCCGTATGGTCGTACCTCCATGCCGATAAATGATGTTGAGGTTGAGGATTGGTGCCGTGGGCTTGCCTCTGAAAACAATACTGCTTTTTTGGAGTACAAACTTCTTCCCCTCGAAGCGATAGGAACCTCCAGGGAGCAGTGAAATCTTCCCATGTACACGGATAGCGTCACCATATCGCTTCTTGATCGTAAGATCTGGCAACAGCGAGATATCGATAGCATCTTTTTGATACAGCAACGGCTTGCTGCTGTCCACTGTAAGCGTGATGGCTATGTTTTTTTGAAAAGTGTTATTTTTTTTGCGTTGTCTTTGCAAGATGATAATATCACTGTCTGCGGCAAAGCTTTTGGAATTGAGATCATATTTGATGTTGCCTCCCTTGAGGTGCACCTTGCCACTGACAGAGATTTTTTCGCCGTTGATTTGGGTATCTATTCCCAATGCCGCGATAAGATCAGCCATTTCATGGCTGATCTCCAGTGCCGTAGCCTGAGCGGTAATCTTTCCTTTTTTCTGCTTGAGGCTATAGCTTCCCCCAGCCTTGAGCCTATCATTGAGCCAAAAAGATGAGAGGCGTATCTCCTCTCCTTCAAGCAGGACTTTCGAAGGCTTGGTGGCATAGAGCTTGAATCCCTGGGTCTCCAGAGCATAGTGTTCCAGTACTACGCCCTTTGCGTCTCCTTTTGCTTTCAGGAAGAGATTAGAAAGCAGGGTCGCCTCTTTGCCTTTTCCCAACTTGATCTGTTTGGACTGGAGCGTGAGTGTAAGCGATGAGAGATCTCTGATCTCTCCCTGTAGTGCCACGACACCCTCCACCTCTGGAAGGTCTATCTTGTAGAGGCTACTGACTGCCTTGCGTAGCGTTTGGATCGCATTGCTTCCCATCTTGAATGTCAGCTTCTCTGTAGAGGCAGAAGAGATTTTCACATGGGTGCCCGCCAAATTGATATCCCCCCTGCTTGCGCCAGACTTTAGGTTGTAGTCGGCCATGAGCTTGAGGTTTTTTGCACGAATCTGTGCCTGCAGGTCATCGCCGGTGAGTGTCGCACGGATCTGCATGGGACTGAGTGCAGAAAACTGAATATTTTCGTCCAGTTTCTTGAGCAGTGACTCAGGAGGGACTGCGGCTGTCGCTTCCAGAGAGAGGATCTTTCCGTAACTCACATTTGCATCCATATGGAACATATTGGAAAGAAGCTTTGCCTTGGCATGCAGAGGGAAGATGTTGTCAGTGTCTATAGGCATATCGATCAAGAGCTTTGCCCTGGCATTTTTGAGTGCCTTGGGCAGCTTGAAGAGTGCGCCTATCACCAGTGCTTCTTTGGTTTCGAGATGGGCTTCTCCTGTAGTAAGTCCATTCAGCGTGATTCTTCCTCGGATCTTCTCGCTCTCCAAGATGGCGACCAGATCGTTCAGACTCCCCTCAAAATGCACAGCAAGATTTTTAAGCAACGAAGAAATTTTAGGATCGATGGCGTCGATCTCGGCCGCATGTACCTCTCCCTTGAGTCTGAGGTGATCCTTTTGTTCAAAGTGTAGATGCAGCAGGGTATTTTTTGTATAGGGCGTACCAATACGGGATGACAAGTCACCGGTTAGTGCCCCTGTAGCAAAGGGGTAGTATAGATGTAGTTGTGAAGCATTCAGGTCGATATTGAAGGCCTCTTTTGCACCCGCCAGCAACCTGGGCGCAGCAAATGTCATACTGGTGGACACCCCTTCTGTATCTGTCACTGCATCCAGGGACACTTTTCTGAATGCTTCCCTGCGCAGAGGCAGATCGTAGCGACTGAAAAGTGCCTCTTTAGGCAAGATCTCTATGTGGCTGCTGAGTTGATTGTTTTTGATGCTGCCCTGATGCTGAAGCGAGGCGATCGGACTCTCTGCGTCAAACAGTACCTCTCCCTCCTTGACCAGCATGCGCGAGAGATCAAGCTTGAATTTTTTCACTTTCAGATGTGCCTGACTGATAGAAATACCATCCTGCTCTACGGGAAGAAAAGTTGCCGAAAGTGTATCAACTCCTAGCTGATCAGGGACAAAGGGTATGTGGATATCTGCTGTTTTATTCTGCTCTTTGCCTGTTTCCTGCATAGACTGGCTTCTATTGTCCTCCGAAGAGAGAGCCGTCAGAAGTTTTGTCAGGTTGATATCATCTACGCTGATCTTGCGAAACTGCATGTGATCCGCAGAAGCCAGAAGGTCGATATCTGCTTTTGCCACATCTGTACGCAGAAAAAGTTTCAATGCACCCGTGGCCGTCTCACGCTTTAGATCTACTCCCACATCTGTACCGTCAATATTCAGCAGTGAAAGGGAAATGCCATGATAGTTTCGAGGCAATGCTGTCACTTTTAGTTGCTTGATAAATATTTTATTTGGAATAAAGATACTGGGGCTTTCCTCTGCTGTCACATTGCCTTCTGCGCCTTGGCTACTGTGCTCATCCCGTAAGCGCCGCTCTATCTCTTCGGTATCGAGATTTCCAATAGTGAGATCACTCAGCTGCAGATCCCTGTCCTGGTAATGCCCTTTCATATCCGCACGCCCCAGAGATGTTTTGGCGAGGAGTTTCAAGGTACCGAAGCTAAAATCATCCTCCGCATAATCTATCGATTCCACCCTCAGATCTGCCTGCACAAACCGGATCCCAGAGACAGAAAAAGGCAACATAGAGAGCTTCACATCATTCAAGCGTATCGAGAAAGGGAAACTGCTGCCACTGTTGTCCTCCTCACTGGAGAGATCGGCTATCATCACTTCCAGATACTCCTCATTGACACCATGCAGTGTCAAATGAGTGGCGGTGATCTTTTTTTCAAGCAGTGTGGCGGGGTTGAGTGTGATCTCGATCTGGCGCGCCAGCTTCTTCTCTCCATAGTAAAGCCCCTCTATCATGATGCCTGTCCATGCATTGCCGCTTACTTTGTCATAATGTATCCCATACTGCGGAGCAAAATGCCGGGCGACCCTGTCAAAGAGATAGGAAGAGTTAATAGCTACATACAGGAGACCAAACAGCAGGATTGCAAGGAGGATCAGGTAGAGAAAAAATCTTCTAAGGGCTCTCAAAATGACTGTCCTATCTGAAAGCTGATGCCATATTGACTGCTATCTTCAATATTGGCGCCAATATCCAGCTTGATCGGGCCAATTGGGGTGAGATAGCGCAATCCCACGCCTGCGGAGTTGATGCTTTCTCCTTTGAAATCATAGGCGTTCTTATTGATCATGGTACTGTCAAAAAAGAGTGCCCCATAGAGTGCATCATAAAGGGGATAGTCTGCCTCCACGGAGAAGTTTAGCCAGGTTTTTCCTCCCAGTACACTGCTTGCTACCGGCGAGAGTATGTACCCGATATCATGTTCTCCATAAGCGCGGTTGCTGTAGGCACCTCCTGCATAGAAAAGCTTGGAAGCAGGTACTTGATGAGAAAGCTCTTCGACGACCCCTACTTTGCCTACTGCCGCCAGGGTGAGCTTGTCAAAGGTCTTGATCAGCCTTCCCTCAAGCAGAAATTTATAATAGCTGCTGGCACTGGGCTTATAGTCCACGCCATACTCCGTATAGGCCGAGAAGTAGTAGCCGTTCTTGGGGTTGATTTTAGAGTCTCTGCCGTCATAGACGAAATTGGCAAAAGGATACATCAGGAGAAAATTCCCCTCAATGATCGATGGTTCAGCTGCTGTTTTTTTGATATCTATATTTTCTATACCCAGACCGAGCGCAACGGTGATATCCTCCCTCTCATAGGTGAGTTTTGTTCTCAGATAGCCATTGTTTTCATTATAGGCATCATAGGTTCTATGGGCAAAGCCAAACTCGGAATAGAAGTCGAAATAATCTCCATTCAGTGCGATCAATGCAGGAGAAAAGAGTGTCACTTCTCCGTACTGACTTTTATCCGAATAGTGCAATGTCGAGGTTAGTTTGCGTGCCTCTCCCATGAAATTTCGTCGCTCATAGTAGAGCTGGAGGCGCATACCCAATGCCGTATCATAGCCGATACCTCCCTTAAAAAGATTCAGCTTCTCCTTGGGAGAGAGGTTGATCTCCATTGGGATGACAGTACGCAGTGCTGCCCCAGGGTTCTCCGCTTCTCCCTCCTGCTCTTTGGGTGACACTGCCCCTGAACCAAATGCATCCAAACTATTGAGTGCCGAAAAGGTGCGGTTGATCTTTTCGGTAGAGAAGACCTCTCCCTTTTTATAGCGCAGCCTGGAGCGGATCACTTTTTCGGAGATATCTTCTGGTTTGCTGACGATCCTTGTTTCACCAAAGTGGCAGAGTTCGCCCTTTTTGAGTAGATATTTCAGTGAGACGGTTCGCTTGACCAGATCGACATAGGCTTTGGTATCCAGCTGATAATTGCAGTAGCCTGCCTTCATCAAGAGTTCCTTGATCTCCTGTTTGATACGAACAAATTTGGCAGCTTCAAAGCGGGTACCCTTTTGAAATCCTGCCACAGGGGGGATATTGAAATCGGTATCAATCTGCAGGTCTCTGACCATCACAGGCTTGTCTTCGTCAATAGTAACCCTAAGCTGATCTGCACGCTCTTGTAGGTGGATCTTGGCATCATAATAGCCTTTTGAGTCCAAAAAGTCTCGCAGGGTATCGGCAACGGTCGGGATGCTCTTTTTGGCGATGATTGGCTTCTCTTGTTTCCAAAATTGAAACCAGCTTTTCTGGCGAACTCCCAGTGCGTTCAAGTACTCAGAGGCAGGGATCTCTTTTGCGCCTTGTATACTGATCACTTTGGTATCATTCGTAGTCTCCGAGGTACCATTGTTTTCTGCCATGACAAAGAGCGAAAACAGTACCCACAGCATAACTCCCATTCTCATCTGCTTGTCCTCTTAGGCGCGAGTATGGGCATTACCATAGATCTTATATTTGTAGGTGGTGAGCTCGTTGATCCCCATGGGTCCTCTGGCATGCAGCTTGTTGGTGGAGATACCTACCTCAGCCCCGAAGCCAAACTGCCCACCGTCAGTGAACTGTGTGCTGGTATTGAGATAGACGCAGGCAGAATCCACAGCATTGAGAAAGGTTTCTGCGGTCGTATAGTTTTCTGTAATGATCGCATCAGAGTGCCCTGATCCATGCGCTTCGATATGTGCCATAGCCTCCTCTACCCCGCTGACTACTTTGATCGAGAGGATATTATCCAGATACTCTGTGTCCCAGTCCTCCTGGGTAGCAGCAGCGATATCGATGATCGACCGTGCCCGCTCACAGCCTCTCAGCTGGGTACCGTAGGGGGCAAATGCTTCTGCCACCAGAGGAAGCATCTGGGCAGCGATCGTCTCATCT
>CAMZLC010000076.1 GCA_947311605.1 uncultured Sulfurovum sp. | reverse complement strand
TGGATGGCGACAGGCTCTCTCACGCCTATCTATTTTCCGGACTCCGAGGCAGCGGGAAAACCTCTACAGCCAGGATCTTTGCCAAGGCTCTGCTCTGTGAAGAGGGCGCCTCCTCGCACCCCTGCAACCACTGTGACAACTGTAGTATGGCCAACGAGAGCAGACATATGGATATCATCGAGATGGATGCTGCTTCCAACCGTGGTATTGATGACATCAAGGAACTGATCGAACATACCAAATACAGACCTGGTATCGGACGCTACAAGATTTTTATTATCGATGAAGTGCATATGCTGACTACACAGGCTTTCAATGCGCTACTCAAAACACTCGAAGAACCGCCCGATTTTGTTAAATTTATTCTTGCTACCACCGATCCGCTCAAACTGCCTGCCACGATACTCTCCAGAACGCAGCATTTCAGGTTCAAAAAAATTCCACAGAAACTGGTGCTAAACCACCTAGAGAGCATTCTAAACAAAGAGCATATCACCTATGAAAGAGAGGCGCTGGATGTACTCGCCAGAAGTGGTGCTGGCAGCCTTAGAGACTCCCTCACCCTGATGGATCAGGCCATTGTCTATTCCAAAAACCATGTAGATATGGCAACAGTGACGAATATGCTGGGTATCATAGAGCCCTCTTTGCTTAACGACCTCCTTAACCATCTGTTGGCCAAAAACGAATCTAAGGTTCTCGAATTTATTACCCTTGCCTCCGCCTACGAATCTGAGATGGTCATTGACGAACTCACCCTCTACCTCAAAGAGTTGCTCTTTGCCAAGGATGGTAGATTCGTGCCGCTGATCATCGATCGTTTTTTCAGGGTACTGGCAGATGCCAAAGAACTCTTGGCACTGGGAAGCGAAGGGGAGTTCGTACTCTCGCTGACACTTTTCAAGATGATAGAGGCGCTTTCGGCTCGTGACATCGATGACATGATACGCACCCTTCAAAAAGAGCTCTCAGGCGTAGAGGTCAAGGCACCCGAAAAAGAGGTGGAGATCCCGGAAATAGAGACAGAATCTGACTCCTCTGTCACAGATGTACCCGTACAGGCAAAGACAAAAGAGAAAGCGATACCTCAAGCAGTGACACTGGAAAAAGCACCCGAAACACTCCCCGCGAAAGAGGAACACGTAGCCGCTCTTCCAGAAGTAAATCCTCAAGAGAGCCTTGCCCCAGATACAGCGCCCCAAAGCACAGCAGGCAACATAGATACCGGTGCCCTCAAATTTAAGTCACTGGTGAAAAAAATCTATGACAGAGATTATGACCTAGGGGAGTGCTTCGGTAGCAATATCAGCTACGAAAGTTTTCAAAACCATGCCCTTACCTGGCACTCCACCGCCGCAGATGAGGATAAAAAAATGCTGATCAACCACTGGAGCATCATCAAGATGTTTGTGCAAGAGCTCTTTGGCTTCGAAACAAAGATTATCAATATTCCCTCCGAGAAGCCTAAAAAAAAAGTAGTTGATACAGGCACAGATAGTGCTCCGGAAGAGATGGAGGCAGCAATGAAAAGCTCCTGTATCGCTCCGGAGGCAGGCGACACAGAGGCTGCCAAGGAGAAAGACCCCTCAGAGCTCCTCAAGGAGCCTATGGTTCAAGAGATGATCGCCCTCTTTGATCCTAAAAAGGTGAGAATTCGAAGAAACAGTTGATATATTCTCTTATGGTCAGCAGTGGAGTACCACTTCTGCTTGCAAAATTATTTGTAGCAAAAACACCTTTTTTATCTCTTTCTATTTCCATTTATGTTAAAATTGTTGCATTACAAGTGTACAAACATTCTATTATAAAATTATCAGGAGTTAAAAATGGGTAGTCTGTTCTATAACCTACAAGAGAAAAATATTAAATTTGTCAGGGTATTGTGGTGTGACAATGCAAATATTATCCGGGCAAAAAGCGTACATATAGGGTATCTTGATGATACGCTCCATGTAGGCGTCAAGATAGCCAAAGCACAGATGGGACTTCCTGTTATGTATGATGCAGTAGCCCCAAATGCGGGTCTCTCTCCTGTTGGCGAGGTCACACTAGTGCCTGATCCCAGTACACTCAAGGTGCTGTCTTTTGCCAAGGGGCAGGCATCGATGATAGGTGATATGAAAAGTCTTGGTACTCTTGCGCCATGGCCAAACTGTCCGAGGGACTATTTGAAGAGGCAGATAGAGAGGCTGGCGAACTTGGGTCTGGAGCTTAAAAGTGTCTTTGAGAACGAATTCTATCTACTAAAAAAAGAGGAAGGGGGGAAGATCATCAAAAGCGACCATACCTCTTTTGCGATGACCTCGCCTCTCAATGTATATGATCAGATGATATTGGATCTGGAAGAGAGCATGACAAGCCAAGGTCTTGAGGTGGAAAGCTACTATAGCGAATCAGGTCCCGGACAGCATGAGTTCAATATCAAATATAGCGACGCCTTGAGCTCGGCAGACAATCAGATAACATACAGAGAAACAGTCAGAGCCATAGCATCCAGACATGGGCTTGTTGCTTCATTTATGCCAAAGATATTTGAGGATGCAGGGGGGAATGGTACGCATCTGAACTTTTCACTCTGGAGAGAGGGTAAGAATATCAGTGGTGACACAAGCGCTGAAAATGGTATCACTGAGACTGCTTCTGCGTTTGTGGCGGGTGTCATGCATCATCTCAAGGCACTCTGTGCTGTCACCATACCAAGCACCAACTCATACCGAAGGGTGATACCACACTTTTGGGCAGGGGCATTTGTCTCCTGGGGATACTACAACAGAGAGGCTGCCATACGGGTCTCCAAAAACGGATCGCAGACAGCGGCACAGAGATTTGAGCTCAAAATAAGCGATGCCTCAGCCAACCCCTATCTGGCTCTGGGTGCACTGATAGCCTGTGGTATCGATGGGATCGAGCAGGAGATGACACTGCCGGAGGAGACCACCATAGACCCTGGCTACCTCGATAGCAGCGAATGCATGAGCAGATGGGTTGAGCCCCTCCCAAAAAGTCTTGGAGAGGCCTTGGACTACCTCAAAGGTGATGACACGATACTCAGCTCCATGGGGGAGGCTCTTGCTAAATCCTATGTTGGGGTCAAGGAGTTTGAGTGGGATGCACTCAAAAATGCCACACTGGAAGAAGAGGTAGAGATCATGCTGGAGAAGTTTTGAGATGCAAAATCTAAGTAGAGAGATACCGATCATTAAAGGTGCCACCGCCATCCTCTTTATCGATGTGCAGCACTACAATGTCTACCCGGATGGAGGACAGTATCAAGCCGAAGGACTGTGTGCCGCAGAGGCGAAAGAGAAGTATCACTACTTCTTTCATGCTTTACACTCAACCGCACTTCCCAACATGACAAAACTACAACAGGCAGCAAGAGATGCCAACATAGAGCCACTCTATACAGTTATAGAGAGTCTTACGGTAGACGGCAGAGACAGAAGCTTGGACTATAAAATCAGTGGATTTAATATCCCCAAAGGTTCACCTGACGGCAAAGTTGCAGATGAGATGAAGCCCACAGATGACGAGATGGTGTTCAAAAAAAGCTCCTCAAGCCCATTTATATCGACAAACATTCACTATATTCTGGGTAATCTTGATGTCAAGTCATTGATCATATGTGGACTCCTGACTGATCAGTGTATCAGCTCTGCTGTCAGGGATGCCTGTGATCTAGGCTATCTCGTGACACTTGCTACAGATGCATGTACTACTTATAGCCGAGAGAGGCATGAGCAGTCACTGGGACACATCAAGGGATACTGTAGACAAATCACAACAGGCCAGCTGTTGTCTGAAATGCAGCATTTATAGTCTATAAACTTCATCATAGTTATAGTATGGATGATTTTTATACAATTATTATGAAAGTTTTATTGAAAAAAAATACCCTTTCTGCTATACTTATCTTCATATTTTAAAGAAAAGGAGTTGTACATGAAGCGTCAAGTCATAAAAGGGTTGGTATCCGCCTTGGGTGTTGCACTATTAACGACCTCGGCATTCGCCAAAGAACCTGTGAAAATAGGAGCACTATATAGTGTCACGGGAGGCATGTCCTCTATCGATGCACCATCGCTAAGAGGTGCCAAGCTGGCAGCCAAACTTGCCAACAAGTCCGGAGGTGTTTTGGACGGCAGACAGATTGAGATCATTGCAGTAGATGCGAAAACGGATCAAAAAGAGTCTGTTTTGGGAGCAAAAAAACTGCTCAGTCAGGGCGTGGTTGTCGGCATAGGGCACAGCGACCCCTCGTTTGTTCTGCCTTCTGCTCCACTGTTTCAAAAGAAGAAGATTCCCTTCATTACCTCTGGGGCAACACTCCCCACCCTTCCTGCGATGGTGGGAGATTATCTCTTTATGGTTGCCTATGGAGATGATGGGCAAGCCTATGCTACTGCTGACTTCACCAAAGATGTGCTGCACGCTAAGAACATTGCCGTATGGACGGACAACGGCATGGACTTTACCAAAGCACTCTCCAAGTTCTACAAGAAAAAAGCCAAAGCCAATGGCTTAAATATCGTTTTGGAAGATTTCTTCATGACAGGCGATAAAGACTACTCTGCTCAGGTAACACGCCTGGAGAATACATCGCCGAAGCCTGATGCCATCTTTGTCTCTGCCGGTCCGGATGAGGCGGGTGTGATTGTCAAGCAGATCAGACAGAGCGGTATTACGGCTCCTATCTTGAGCGGAGATGGATTTGATACCGACCTTATCATCACAGTACCTGGCAAAAAGTATGCCAGTGATATCTACTACTCAACCCATACATTTAGAGGGGACAGCAGACCCGAAGTTGTCAAGTTTAATGAAGATTATAAAAAAGAGTATGGCATCGCACCAGAAAATGCCTTTGCAGCTCTTGGCTATGATGCGGTAGGACTGGCTATCGATGCTATAAAAAGAGCAAACTCTGCCGATCCCAAAAAGATCAAAGGGGCACTTGACGATGCTGACTATCAGGCGGTAACAGGCAAAATATCCTTCAAGACAGCCACAAGGGTTCCCAAGAAACCTATCGCCATCATTGGTGTACATAACGGTGAGGTCAAAGTAGAAAAAACAATGATGCCATAATCATTGTTGATCATGCACCGCCATATGTGCGGCGCATGATCACTCTATCATCTATTTTTATATCCATTGAACCCAATCTATGCATTAGAATCGCCTAAGATTCTGCAAAGGCTTAGTGCATGGGTGTTTGCAAAGTATTTGAGGTTCACCCGTAGGTGAATCGATGATACTTTGTGAATGTGGTCGAGCGCACGCGCTTTGCCATTGGGATACGATTCATCAGGAATAGTTGTATACCCACATCTAAGATATCAATGGATATAAAAATAGATGATAG
>CAMZLC010000075.1 GCA_947311605.1 uncultured Sulfurovum sp. | reverse complement strand
TCTAATGCATAGTTTGGGTTAATCGGAGTCATAGTATAATCTCCTCACTACAACAGAGGATACGCCTTGAAGATACTGTGGATGCTGTTTTGTGCGGCAGTGATACTTTTTTCAGCAGAGATAAGCCAAAAAAGATGGAAAGAGGGGGAGGTCTTCTCCTTCTATCTGGAGAGGAATGGGATCGGATCCGGTCTGCTCAAGCGTATCTCTGCTTCTGATCAGCAGTTTCTTTCGGAGATACAGGCGGGAGAGTGGTTTTATGAGCTTAGGGAAGAGGGCAGGCTGTTGCAGGCTCTGATTCCCGTAGGCGATGAGATGCAGATCCAGCTTTTTCGGGATATTGGCGGAGAGCGATTTCATTTTGATATCATCCCTATAGAGTCTAGGAAACTGACCGACTATGTGACCCTCCCTATAGAGAAGGGTTTGTCCGAGGATATCCACCGCTGGACCAGAAATCCCAGGCTGGGCTATCTCCTCAAAAAGTATTATGGGAAAAGTGTCAATTTCAGAACACTGCACAAGGGGGACAAGGTCTCTTTTGTCTACAGCCAGCGAAGCAGACTGGGCAAACCCTTCGGTGCACCGAAGATCAAGGCCTCATTGATCCGCAGCAGAGGCAAAAACAGGTTTATCTTTGCTGACAAGAGCGGTATCTATTATGATGCGCCATACAAAGACCTCTCCTATATCGTCAAAAAAAGAGTACAGACCGAAAAGGGACGCTCTTTTGTGCGGCCTATACGCAAGATGCGAATCACTTCCAAATTTACTTATAAGCGCTGGCACCCTATTTTGAAACGCTACCGACCCCATCTGGGAGTAGATATCGGTGCCAGAAGAGGTACGAAGATCTATGCAACACATGCCGGCAAGGTGATCTACGCCGGATGGATGGGTGGCTATGGCAAAGCAACCAAGATCAGACACTCGGGGGGATTTGTCTCGCTCTATGCCCATCAGAGCAGGCTGACAGTCAAAATAGGACAGTATGTCAAGCGAGGTCAAGCGATAGGGCGTGTGGGCAGTACCGGCAGGAGTACCGCACCCCATCTACATTTCGGACTGTATAAAAACGCCAAAGCAGTTAATCCTATGAAATACATAGAGAGAAAAGCGCTCAGTCAAAAACGCATGGAGATCCAAAAGATCACCAAGCACAGAATCGTGGAGATACCGGGAGCCAAAAAGTACAAAAAACAACTGTTGAAATTGGTAGAAGGCCAGCCGAGGGCATTTAAATGGCAAACCTATGCCAAACCCTACAATCGTATACAGGAGAGAAACAACCATGAAGAACCAAATCAAACATTTTAGACTGGAGCCTCTGGAGGATCCAGAATTTATCTCTGCCTCTTTGGCTACCTATGAACAAAACGGTGTAGCAAAAGACTGGGAAGTCGTAGAGGCGCATGACAGTGTGGCGATCCTGATCTATCACCGTGGGCATGACAGCTTTGTGCTGGTCAAGCAGTTTCGTCCAGCTGTGTATCTCAACAACGGTGATGGCATGACGGTGGAGCTTTGTGCCGGCCTGGTTGACAAACGGTTGACACTTTCGCAGATCGCCAAGGAGGAGATCGAAGAGGAGTGTGGTTTTGGCGTGCCGGTAGAGCAGCTAGAGAAGATCACCACATTTCATACCTCTGTAGGCTTTGCGGGCAGCAGGCAGACGCTCTACTATGCAGCGGTGGATGAGGGGATGCGTATTTCTGCAGGTGGTGGGATCGATGATGAGTTGATCGAAGTGATCGAGCTGCCGGTATCGGAAGCTGAGAGATTTATCTATGACGAAAGTATTGCCAAAACACCAGGGTTGATGTTTGCCTTTATGTGGTGGCGTGATAAAATTAGAAATTAGAAATTAGAAATGGAGCATTGTATCTATGACACAATGTCTCCAGGTTCGTAGGCTGCGTAATAGACTGAGCCGTCATCAAAGGTATTGACCGTAAGCTTTGAAAACTTTTCCAAATAGTTCCAAAAGTCATCCTTGAGCGCTTGTGGGACACCTGTTGTCTCCCTGAGTGCAGTCTCCATACATCCCAGCCATTCAAAACGTGCTTTTTTGTTGATGGAAAAATCATCATGCAGGCGTATCATGTATTCATTTAAATCATTTCCGTGTGCTGATTCTTCATAGACTCTTGGCCCTCCACAGATTTCGATAAAAAAGAGTGCATTTTTCTCTTTCACTTTTGCAAATTCCTCTTCGTCTTGTGGAAAAAAATGTGAAATAGAGCTGTCATAAATTTCATCATAAAATCGATACATTAGGTCTTTCATGCCCTCATACCCTAAAGCTTCATAAAAAGTAGGGTCAGGGAGTTTCCATTTTACGGGAGCACCTTTGACGGTGACTTCAATGTCGTACATAAATGTTCCTTGATTTAAATAGTTGGCGTGATTATAGCAAGAAAATGTGAAATGAGAAATTGTAGGGGCAGATCCGCGTGTCTGCCCAAATGAAGCACAAATTTTTAGGTGTCACAATATCTTTTCAAAAGACACCCATATGCCTCTATGCGTCTGTCTCTTAAAAATGGCCATATGTCTCTTACTTCTTTGGTGCGTCGGTGTTCTATGTTTGCATAGAGTATGGCTTCATCTTGATGTTTGGCATGCGCCAAGATCTCTCCCTGTGCGCCACAGATAAACGAGTTACCCCAAAAATGTGTGCCCTCTAAAACACCAGAAGGGTCAGCTTCAAACCCTGCACGGTTACAGCTTATTGCCGGGATAGCATTGGCTATGGCGTGTGACCTCTGTATGGTGATCCAGCTCTCCAGCTGTCTCTGTTTCTCCTCTTGGCTGTCACTGTCAAACCAGCCTATAGCGGTAGGATAGATGAGTATCTCTGCCCCTTTGAGTGTCATGATACGTGCGGCTTCGGGGTACCACTGATCCCAGCATATCAGCACCCCCAGCCTGCCCACCGAGGTGTCGATAGGCACAAAGCCCAGATCTCCGGGCGTGAAGTAGAACTTCTCATAAAAGCCGGGGTCGTCCGGGATATGCATCTTGCGGTATTTTCCAGCGACAGTACCGTCTCGTTCAAACACCACAGCGGTGTTATGGTAGAGCCCAGCCGCACGCTTTTCAAAGAGAGAGGTGACAAGCACGACATGGTTCTCTCTGGCAATCTCTGCCCAGTAGTGCATATCATCCTCAAAGCTCTCAGCATAGGAGAAAAACGCAGTCTCCTCGCACTGGCAAAAGTACTCCGTCTGGTGGAGCTCCTGGAGTACGACAAGCGAGGCACCGTTTTTTGCTGCCTGGGCTATCTGTTCTGTCGTTACCTGCAGTGTCTTTTGCTTTGAGGTATGATATTTCTGTTGGATTAGAGCTGTTTTCATGGGTTTAGTGTAGCAAAATATTGCTTTTTTTGACATATTGTTGTTATAATGCAGGATATAGTGCAAAGGAGAGAGCAACAATGAAAAAAGTGATTTTTTACGGAATGGTTGTATTGGCGTTGGTGGCTTGCGGGGGCGGCTCTGGAGGTTCTGGAGGTTCTGGTTCAGGGGGTTCAGGTAGTTCAGGTAGTTCAGGTAGTTCTGGCACTATAGATCCGGAAGATATTAACCTCACTAAAGATGTACAGGATGAAAAAATACCAAACTATGACAGTACGGATCCGATTGAAGATCAATATCTTGCAGTCATTAATTACTTAAGAAGCTTGGCGATTAAATGTAATGATGTTGCTGCCTTTACTGGCTCATCTGATGCTTTGGTTTGGAGTGATCAATTAGAAGCAGCGGCAAATGAACATAGCAATGATATGAATACAAGTGGCCATTATGCGCACAATGGATCCAATACTGCATCTGATATTACTGGCAACGCACTAGGTCATGCCAGTAGTCCAAAAGATAGAGTGGATGCAACGGGGTATACATGGTATGCCGGGGAAAATATTGCAAGGTTACAGAGCTATTATGAGACAGCTGCTGGGAAGCCACGAGGATATACACCGGTGAATAATGATACATGGATAATAGTTATGGAAGGATGGATAAACAGTACGGATGGGCATTGTTCTAATATTATGAATCCTTCAGCCAAAAGCTTTGGTATGTCAGAAGTAGGGAGTAGGATGGACACAAATGCTACAGATACCATTTATTCAACCTATTGGGTTCAAGAGTTTGGCGGCAACTAAGCCCCTACCTGCATCGTAGAACAGTGCAGGCTTCCCCCCTGCTCGATCAGCTTGAGACAGTTGATCGGGATAATCTCTCTGTCTGGAAACAGTTTTTCAAATAATGCTCCCACCTTTTTGTCGTTTTTGTCGCTGTAGGTCGGATAGAGCAGTGCGTCATTGGTGATGAGAAAGTTGGCGTAGGTGGCAGGGAGGCGCTCCTGTTTGTCATTGTAAATCGCATCGGTCATAGGTAGAGGTATCAAGGTATAGGGTTTCCCCTCTTTGGTGCGAAATGACTGAAGCTGTACTTCCATTTTTTGCAGACTCTCATAGTGTTCATCTTTGGGGTTGTCACATTTGAGATAGACTATGGTCTCTTTGTTGACAAAACGCGCCAATGTGTCTATGTGGGAGTCTGTATCATCTCCCGCCAAGTAACCATAGTCAAGCCAGAGTATGCGTGCTGCTCCCAGATAGGTGCCAAGTTTTTCCTCGACCCCTTTTTTGTCGAGTCCGCCGTTTCTGTTGGGGTTGCATAGACAGCTTGTGGTTGTTAGGAGCGTACCCTCTCCGTCACTCTCTATGGAGCCCCCCTCCAAAACAAAATCTATCTGGGTCAGCGGGGTGGTACCCATGTAGCCTTTTTGGTGCAGCAGCTGGTTGACACGGTTGTCAAGCGAGGCCTCAAATTTACCGCCCCAGCCGTCAAAAGTAAAGTCGAGCAGCGTAGTAGCCTCCCCCTCTTTGACCGTGATGTACCCATAGTCTCTGATCCAGGTATCGTTGGTGGGGATCTCGATGAAGGTCATGTTGCGTCGGGAGCAGAAATGGCTGCTGATCGCCTCTTTGTCGCGGCAGATGATAGAGAGAGGCTGGCTGTAGGCGATCGCCTGGGCGATACGGATAAAAGGGCTCAGGGCTTCAGTCAGCCCCCCTATAGCCCAGTCTGTCTCCTCATGCGGAAAGCCCATCAGTACAACGCGCTGCTTCTCCCATTCTGCGGGTACTTTTTTCATCATTTCTCCAAATAGGCATCAAATTTTTAATTTTTAATTTTTAATTTTTAATCCAAAGGATATAATCCCACTATGGCATATATCACAATCAGTAAAGAAAACTTTTTTCACAATCTTAACCAAGTTGTACTAAAGGCAGGCTCCAAAGAGCGTGTTGCCGTAGTACTCAAGGACAATGCCTATGGTCACGGGCTGGAGATCATGGCGGGACTCTCTCAGGAGTTTGGGATCAAGCAGGCAGTAGTGGTTAGCAGTGAAGAGGCGATGAGGATACGCCCCTACTTTGACCAGGTGCTCGTACTCAACGGCACCCCCGTCGCGGACGAGAAGCTCTCCTTTGCGATCACGGATATGCAGGCGCTGGAGGCAGTAGAAAGCAGCATCCGTATAGAGCTCAAGGTAGATACAGGGATGCATCGCAACGGTATTGTCATGGGGGATCTGGAGAAGGCACTGCGCATGATCAAACTCCGCAACCTGAATCTGGTGGGGGTGATGACCCACTTTAGATCAGCGGATGTACTCAGCAGCGAGCTCTCTTGGCAGCAAAAAAACTTTGAGGCGGTAAAACGGATGGTCAGAGAGTCTCGGTGCGGCAGTGTGCGTTTTCACAGCCACAACTCTGCAGCCATCCTCAGAAGCAAAGGCTTCGACGAGGATCTGGTCAGGGCAGGGATCGCGATCTACGGCCACAACGAGCTGCCTGAGCCCTATGATGCCGTACCGCTGAAGCCTGTGCTTTCACTCTGGGCGAAGCGTAGCTCTACCCGGATATTGCAGCGGGGAGAGCGCGTAGGCTACGGCGGTGATTTCACCGCACCGGAGCGGATGACTGTCTCTACCTATGACCTAGGCTATGGAGACGGCTGGAGACGAGGGAAGAGTGAGGATCCCTATGTGACGGCAGAGGGTTTGGCGATCCTGGGGCGCGTCTCGATGGATTTTGTCTCGCTGGCATCGGACAAAGAGGAGGTTTGCATCATGGCAGATGCACAGCAGGCAGCGAAGCACTTCGGAACGATCAGCTATGAGATGACGACGATGCTTTCGGAGCGTATCCCGCGCGTGGTGATCTAGGAGTCTGACAGACTCCCAGAAGTCTGTCAGATTGTCATAGCAGCAGACGCCTAGGCAGCCTGTCCGCTGATCCCCATAAGCTTTCCTCTGGAGAGGATGGTAAGGGGAATGTCTCTCTGGGTGACTTTTTCACAATAGCCGATAGATCTCTGGAAAAGTACGGCATCCTCTTCGCTGGAGACCACGAGTGTATCCGCACCGCTGTCCAGTGCATCCAGAAGCATACTGCCCATTTTGAGATAGGCCATTTTCGGGTGGGTTTTGACGAGCGTCTGTCCTGCAAGTCTGCAGGCCTTGTCGAAACGAACCGCTTTGGCTCCTTTGCGCTCTATCTGCTCCAGTGTACTTTCGATGATACCCTGTGACATCTCATCGCTGCCGGCATAGAAGGCTACGGCTCTTCCCTCCAGCGAGGTGATCTCTGCTGCCTTGTATCTTCTGGCAAACAGTGGCCTGTAACTGTCCGGGGCACCTTTGGCCATGGATTTCAGCCCCTCTATGGTCTGGGCATGTGCCTGAGCATGGAAAAGGTTGTTCTCATATTCACACTCCCAAAGTCCCTCATGATGCGAAGCGACGGCATCCAGGATCTCTGTCTTGTGGGGGTTGCCCCCCTCGATCATCCTGGCTGCCAGCAGGAGGATGGCATCACCGATATACCGGTTGTTGTAGCCAAAGGTCTCCGAGGCATAGTGCAGGGGATAGAGTGTCTCATAGTAGGCACGATCCTCTGCCGAGGCATAGGGTGCCAGCAGCGCAAAAGAGGTCTCAAAATCTGTATCATTGATCTCCAGCCCATGGGTAGAACGGTAGGCGGAGATCGGATCGATCTGAAGTGTGGTACCCAGTCTGTCGGTGACCTCTTTGACCGTCTGGTCGCCATCGAGCACCAGACCGTTGACCCTGAAGTGGAGTCTTTCCGCCGGATAGGCAAACTGAAAAGCTTCTGCTTTGATCCTGGGCAGGATCTCCTTGATCGTTGTCTTTTTGTCTACATAGATCGTAAAGTTTCTATAGTAGGGCAGGTAATCCAGTGCGGCATTGAAAAAATATGCTTTTATCTGCAATGTCATAGTATGTACTCCAAAAATGAGGTTGTTATTGCTATTTTACTTTGTTGGGACACAAAGATGTCTAAAAGCAGACTAAAGCTACCGAGATCTTTTTATGGTGCTACCCTGCTTCTCATCAACCCTTCTCTTTAGGGAATACCGAATTCTCATTGTATATGGTTTTTGCCTACATAGGCAGCCACATGTCCCGGTATGCCTCCCGGAGGCACTAGGGCGACCTTGTCCCCCTCTTTGAGGATCGTACTTTTGGGCATGATACGATGGTTGACAAAGACAGCTTCGACCTCTTCGGGGTTCATTTGCAGATATGCTATGAGCCCATTTATACTGATATTTTCAGGGATCTCTAGAGGAGAGGTGGCGCAGGCAATACCTCTGTCATTGAGCTGTGTCCTTAGAAAAGAGAATGCACTGAATTTGATGGTGGGCATGAGAATTTCCTTGTGTGTTTGTCTTGCTATTATACTCTAAGTGCTGTTTCTGTTTATTGATTTAGGTTAGACTATGCCAAAGGAGTCGCAATGAAAAAAATGATGACGTTCTTTCTCTTCTTGTTGAGTTGGACGATGGCAGTACATGCTGAAGGTATCCGCGCAGACGTGATCAAGGTTACTGCCGGAAAGGGTGCAGCGGGGTATCACTTCAGTGTGACGTTGAAGAGCAATGAGACAGGCTGTGCGCAGTATGCGGACTGGTGGGAAGTGCTTGACGGCAAGGGTGCACTGCTCTATCGCCGTATCCTCTTTCATTCACATCCGGATGACCAACCCTTTACCAGATCAGGTGGTGCTGTGCGTCTAGATCCTGATCAAACTCTCTATGTTCGGGGGCATATGAATAGACTGGGGTATACAGGCGATATATTTACAGGCAGTATCGCAAAAGGGTTCAAAAAGGTGGAGAAGGCACCACTCTTTCCTCGGAGCTTGGAGACACAGAAGCCTTTACCTGACGGCTGTGCATTTTAGTCTGTGCCTGCTTCTTGAGACTCCAGCCATCTGCCCAACGGAATGAGCGCCTCTAACGGCTTGGGCGTGGAGGGTACAATCTCTGCGAGGCTTTTTACGCCCATAGAGAGCAGATACTGCAGGTTGTCGTCAAAAGTGGCCTTTTCGATGATATAGATGTTGTCCCGATGGACTTCGAACATGTATCCGCCATTGGGGATGGGAGACATAGAGAGGGTTACGGTGTAGTGATCCTGAATGATGCTCTCTTTCTGAGAGTACATGAGCCCGATATTGTATCCCTCTGTCGCAAAACCTCGGATAGCAACGACCAGTACCTGATTCTCTCCTTTTTTGGAAGAGTTGAAGATACCTACCAGGTCTTTGACTGTTTTGTAGCCGGGGATCTTTCCCAGTAGCTTTTCGGCATAGTCTGCAAGTCTGGTGCGCATAAAATGACCAATAATATACAAGATGACAAAGAAAACCACCAGAACCAGTAAAAACCAAAGAAAGAGATGGCTTTGCGGCTCGAACCCTACCAGTCCTAATACCCACTCCGCCAGTTTGGCCACTTTGCCATATAGCCAGAGGACTACTACTGTCACGATCACAAGTGGCAAGAGTCCGAATAGTCCCTGAAGAGCGGTTTGGGTGAAATGCCTGAGGAGGGTATTTTTCATGCCAACTCCTCTATCCATGCATCCACATCCGCATCGCTTGCCATGCGCCAGTCTGCTCTGGGACTGAGGGAGATGGTGCCTACCTTGGGGCCGTCAGGAGTGGCGGAGCGCTTGAATTGCTGGGTGAAGAAGCGGCGCAGAAATACCTTGAGCCACTTGGTGATCGTCTCTTTGTTGTAGCGGTCGCCAAATGCCAGCATTGCCAGATAGCGTATTTTGGTAGGTTTGGCACCATATTTGATGAAGTGATAGAGGAAAAAATCATGCAGGGCATAAGGCCCTACGATCTCTTCAGTTTGTTGGGTTATTTCTCCATCTTTGTGTGGTAGAAGCTCAGGGCTGATGGGGGTATTGAGTATATCCTCTATGATATCGCTTATCTTTGGCTGAGATTTGAAAGAGGCTATCAGATATTTTATCAGTGTCTTTGGTATGCCACTGTTGAGTGCATACATACTCATATGGTCACCATTGTAGGTGCTCCAACCGAGTGCTATTTCACTCAGGTCTCCTGTGCCTATGACCAAGCCACCCTCTTTGTTTGCCATATTCATCAAAATCCCTGTGCGGACTCTGGCCTGGACATTTTCGTAGACTACTGAGTGCTCATCTTTGTCGTGATCAATTGCCTTAAACTCCTTGAGCGAGAGTTCTGTGATATCTATTTCCTTGAGTGTGACCCCTAATGCTTCACAAAGCTTGATGGCATTTGATTTGGTGCGGTTGGTGGTACCAAAGCCGGGCATAGTGACTGCGATGATATTTTTGTGATCCCAGCCCATAATATCAAATGCCTTGCAGGTCGATAGCAGGGCCAAGGTCGAATCCAGTCCTCCGCTTATGCCTATGATCGCCTTTGGGATATGTGTATGTGTCATTCTCTTGATAAGACCATGAGCCTGTATCTGGATGATCTCTTTACTTCTGCTTTGGATATCTTGATCGGAGGAGGGGATAAATGGTGCAGGATCCATCCTCCTCTTTATCTCTTTTATCTTTGGCAGATTTGAGAGCTTTATGGTGCGTGTTTTTTTGCGTCTGCTGTCACTATAGCTTGACTCATTGATGCGAAGCCATCGCAGACGCTGTAGATCTACATCCGCTGTGATCAGAGTGCTTTGCATACTAAATCTCTCACCCTTGATCAGCGTAGAGCCATATTCTGCTATCAGTGCATCTCCCCCATAGACAGTATCTGTGCTGCTCTCTCCT
>CAMZLC010000074.1 GCA_947311605.1 uncultured Sulfurovum sp. | reverse complement strand
GGACAATATCATGGGCATGCTCCAGAAAGCCAAAGAGGAAGTACTGCAGGACAAAGAGAGCAACATCAGGATCAATGACATCTACACCTATGACAAGCATGAAAAGCTGCTCTACGAAGAGGGCAAGATTGTCAAGCTCTCCAAGAGAGAGACGCAGGTGCTGGATATCCTGATGCGCGCCAAAGGAAAGATCGTCAAGACCGATACATTCAAGGGGGAGATCTGGGGCACGACGGAAAAGCTTGACTCTACCTTTCGTACCGTGGTAAAACGCCTGAAAGACAAAGTCAAGAGAGAGGACTTTATTCTCTCTAGAAAGGGGCAGGGGTATATGGTGGAGTAGAATCGTTACACTCCTGAAACAACCCCCTAAAATTTAAAACATTCATGGCACTTTAGAGAAACTTTAGATACAATACGGTATCTCAACAATTCAAAGGAGTCATGCATGATGAAACAATCACTGCTCAAAAAAGTAATACTTACTTCCGTGCTCTCGGCAGCACTTGTCACACAGGTCAGTGCAGCCAAAGAGAAGAAGTATATCATCGCTACAGCCAGTACGGGAGGCACCTACTACCCCGTGGGTGTAGGTATTGCTACGATCGCGAGCTTGAAGCTTGCCAAAAAATACAAGATGACCTTTTCTGCTATCACCTCTGCAGGAAGTGGCGAAAATGTAGACATGATCGACAAGGGAGAGGTGGATTTTGCCATCCTGCAGGGATTGTTTGGCTCTATGGCGTGGCAGGGCAAAGACAAGTATGAGGGCAAACCCAGGAAAAACCTCCGCTCTGTCTCTATGCTCTGGCAAAATGTGGAGCAGTTCGTGGTCTACAATGATATCGCCAAGACCGGCAATATCATGGATATGAAACATATGTACGGCAAGAAGTTCTCTATCGGCAAGCGAAACTCCGGTACGCGGGTATCGGGGCAGACTGTGCTGAGCGCCTTGGGTATTGATTACAACAAAATGGATCTGCAGTTCCTGGGCTATGGCCCCAGTGCCACAGCGCTTCAGGATAGAAAAATAGAGGGCATGAATATCCCCTCCGGTCCTCCGACTTCCGCGGTGACCAACGCCTACGCAACGATCGGCGCAGACAAGATCCAGCATCTGGAGTTCTCCGATGCCGATGTGAAAAAAATACAGACCTCCTACCCGGTGTGGACCAGATATGTGATCGCCAAAGATACCTATCCAGGCCAGAAGGCTGACATCCATACAGTCGCGCAACCCAACCTCCTGGTGGTGACCAAAGATACACCAGACGAGACGGTCTATCTGTTGACTAAAACCATGTATGAGAATCTTCCGTTCCTCAATACCGTACACAAGGCGACCAAGGTTATGGATATTAAAAAAGCGATCTCAGGATTGCCTATGCCGCTGCATCCAGGTGCGGCCAAATACTACAAAGAGCAGGGGATCGATATCCCAGACAGACTGATCGCCAAATAGTTACATCCCCTTCGGCGAGCTTCTTCTGCCGAAAGGGATGATTGCAAGAGCGTGTATTGACTGATGTATCTATCGAGAAAGTTGATGATTTACTGAGTGATGCAGGACGCATGATTCAGCAGATCAGCAAAAGGCAGGCAGTATGTGGAGTATTCCCAGAGAGAAGATGGAGAAATTCATCTATGTGTATGCGATCGCTATTTCGATCTTCCATTTCTATATCAATATCAGAGGGGGACTGAGTGACCTCTGGTTCAATGCTGCGCACTTTTCTTTTCTGGCGTCATTAGGCTTTTTGAGCTATCGTGTCTTTAAGGGCTCGAACAAAGCATCCATCCCTCTGTATGATATCCTCTTGGCGATCTTGGTACTGATCCCCTTCTTTTACCTGATGGGATTTGAAGAGTCCCTCTATCAGGAGGCCAATGGCACCATGCGTTTCTGGGATCTCAATGTGTCGGTACTCTCTATCGTGCTCTCGATAGAGATCGTCCGTAGAACCACGGGGCTTATTATCCCCGCTATCATGCTGACAGCCATCGGCTATATCCTCTATTTTGGGAAGCTACTGACGGGTGTTTTTGCCTTTGGTGGCATGACGGTGTCCCGTTTTCTCTATCGGATGTACTTTACGAGCGAGGGGCTTTTTGGTTCGATAGCGACGATTTCTTCGACCTATGTCTTTATGTTCATACTCTTTGCGGCGTTCCTGCTCAAGAGTGGTGCCGGAGATTTTATCGTCGATCTCTCGACGGTACTCACCTCCCGTTTTCGTGGGGGTGCCGGGCATGTGGCAGTCTTCTCTTCTGCGCTGATGGGAACGATCTCCGGCAGTGCCGTCGCCAATACCGTCTCCACGGGCTCGATCACAATCCCCATGATGGTACGCAATGGTTTCAAGCCGATCTTTGCGGCCGGAGTGGAGACGGCTGCCTCCACAGGCGGACAGATCATGCCGCCCATCATGGGGGCTGGTGCTTTTATTATGGCACAGATCACACAGATCCCGTTTGTGACGATCATTCTGGTCTCTATCCTTCCGGCGATCCTCTATTTT
>CAMZLC010000073.1 GCA_947311605.1 uncultured Sulfurovum sp. | reverse complement strand
GCCAAAGTCTATGCCACTGCCGAGGCTGCTATGAGTGCCTGGACGATGGGAGTCAACCAGAGCAGCATCGGTACAGATACCGTCTCTGCCATCTGCAATCTCGCTTTGATCACGGGTAATCTCGGCAAGGAGGGCGGCGCACCGATGTCCATCACTGGACAGTGCAACGCCATGGGTACCAGAGAGTTTGGCTTCACCTCCTCTATCCCGGGCTACCGTAACTATGCCAGCCAAAGCGACAGAGAGGATTTTGCCAATATTATCGGCGTACCGGCAGCGCTCATCCCCACCCAGCGAGGTTATGCCTATCCGCAGATCATCGAGGCGATCAACCGTGGAGAGATCAAAGCGCTCTGGGTCGTTGCCACCAATCCCTTGGTCTCATATCCTGATCAAAATGCGCTGAGAGAAGCACTGAAAAAGCTGGATATACTGGTGGTGCAGGACGCCTTTATGTCGGATACGGCGGAGATAGCAGATGTGGTTTTTGCCGCAGCAACCTGGTCTGAGAAGGAGGGGTGCTATACCAACTCAGAGCGGCGATGCAACTATGCCAAAAAGGCGATAGAGCCTCTGGGAGAGAGCAAGGGCGACCTAGATATCGTCAGGGAGTTCTCCAAATATTTTGAAGGTAAATATGCCCTGCTCTTTGAGAGGCTTGATACCCCACGGGATGTCTTTGAGGAGATCAAAAAAGTCAGTCAGGGCAGACTGTGTGACTATAGTGGGATGAGCTACGCACTTATTGAGGAGCTTGGCGGTATCCAGTGGCCGTGCAACGCACAGTACCCCAAGGGCAAGCAGCGTCTCTATACCGAAGAGATGGCATGTCCTACCCCCGACGGCAAGGCACAGCTGCTGCCTGTGGACTGGGTGCCTTTGAACGAGATGCAGTGCAAAGGACTGCCACTCATCCTCAATACGGGCAGAACCGTAGAGCAGTTCCACACCAGAACCAAAACAGGCAGTATCAGTATCCTCGATGCGCTGGCTCCTGAGGCATGGGTGGATCTCAACCCCAAAGATGCCGCCAAACTCAAGGTCAAAAGCGGTGACCGCATCGCCATCTCAGGCAACAGAGGCAAGGTAGAAGAGGTGATCGCCAAGGTCAGCGAAACAGTCAGAGAGGGCAATATCTTCGTACCGTTCCACTTCAATGAGCAGCTCATCAACGCCGTCACCATCCCCGAGTTCGATCCCAAATCTTTCGAGCCCAACTACAAGCAATGTGCCGTACAGCTGCACTCTGAAGCCGTTCCCGAAGGGATCACCTATGAAGAGGTGGAGATCAGCGGATATCTTGAGGGGGTGAAGGTTTGCGAAGAGGAAGTGAGCAGTGAGCAGCTAGCAGTGAGCAGTGAGCAGCAATCATGAGGTGATTTTTGGGATTACCCAATCAGAGATAGTCATATTGCAGGGGGATGCGACTTCAGTCGCATAGCAGTGGCTGAAATCGCCGGTCTGACAGTCCTGTCATCGGAGGCTTTCCGAAGGGCTCTCCCTCGTCTGCAGCTCTTGACAATGGGGGCAAATGCCTTTAAGCATCACATCCTCGATCTGGTAGTTTTCAAGCTGGATATGCAGATCCTCTTGGATGCACTGTATTCTGTCGCACTGTGTGCAGAAAAAATGGGCATGAGGGGTTTGGTAGAGCTCATAATATCTCTTCTTGTTGTTGGACTCGAAGCTCCTGATCATGCCATGCGCTTCAAACGTGATGATATTTCTGTAAAACGTTGCTTTGTCCATAGAGATGCGTTCTTTGATATCCTCGTAGCATACTGGACAGTTCGCCTCTCGGAGCAGCGTGAGTATCTGCTCTCTGGCTCTGGTGATCTTGAGTGTTGTATCTTGTTTCATCTTTTGTCCCAAAACTAAATAATGCAACTAAGTCGCGTTTAAGTGCATTCTGCGTACTATTTCATAGTGCAACTAAGTTGCATTATTTTATTGGAAATATTCTTAAAGGAAGCAAAATGAAAAAGATAGGATTGGCATGGCTGTTTGCCACTGTGTCAGTATTTGCAAAAGTAACTGTCGTTGTGAGCATATTGCCTCAGGAGACTTTTGTCAAAAAGATTGCCGGGGAGCATGTGGATATTGTGACTATGGTTTTGCCTGGTCACGAACCGCACAGCTATGAGCCCAAACCTAGTCAAATGAAAAAGTTGTCAAAAGCTGATCTCTATTTCTCTATCGGCGTAGAATTTGAAAAGACCTGGTTGGATAAATTTCACTCTCAAAACAAAAAACTGATCATAGTAGATAGTGCAAAAGGTATCAAAAAAATGAAAATGACCTCGCACCATCATCATGAAGAGGGGGGTGAGCACGAAGAGGATGGTGCGCATGGCGGATTGGATCCTCATGTGTGGCTCAGCCCATCCAATGTCAAGATCATCGCAAAAAATATATATCATGCACTTGTCAAAGCAGACCCGGATCATCAGGCTGAGCACAAGAAGGGCTATGAGGTATTTTTGTTCGAGATAGACAAAGCAGACAAGCAGATAAAAGATATCCTCAAAGAGGCAAAACCTCACAGCAAGTTTTTGGTCTTTCATCCCGCTTTTGGTTATTTTGCAAAGGAGTATCACTTGATACAAGTGCCTATTCAGGTAGAAGGTAAAGAACCGACGCCTAAAGAGTTGGTACATATTATCAATGAATCAAAAGAAGAAAAAGTGAAAGCCATTTTTGTATCACCTGAATTTTCAGACAAGAGTGCCAAAATCATAGCCAACGAACTCGGTATAAAAGTACTCAAATTTTCAGCCCTTGATCCCCGGTGGTCACAGAATCTCATCGCCATTGCTAAAGCCATAGCAGGAAAATAGGCTTCTCTGTCCTCCCCCTTGGCATTGCCATTAAGTTAAGCACTTTTGGAGCAGCGACTCTCTTGATCTGCCTGCTTTAAAAATAGGCACTCTGAGCGTGCATTTATTGGTAATGCTTAAAAAATGATCAGCCCCAATCCTATTTTCTTGATCTGTATCAAGCTTTTTTATAAGTTGAGACTATAATTGACATCACATTTAAGTAAAGGAGAGGAAGATGACATTTTCCAACTCGGTGGAGTTGCTGGCATTTCACAATGTGGCCTATACGATCTATGC
>CAMZLC010000072.1 GCA_947311605.1 uncultured Sulfurovum sp. | reverse complement strand
GAACGCCAAAAACTTCTCAAAGAGCTCAAAGCCAAAATGCTGGTCGCTGCCAAAAAGCTGGAGTTTGAAGAGGCGGCAAGGATCAGGGATGAGATCGCTAAGATCAAGAAGCTATAATACTCTTATTGACAAAAGGAAAAACAGCATGAATCAATCCACTATTCTTCCCTTTAGAGGGGAAAAACCCAGACTGCGGGAGGGAGCTTGGATCGCCCCCGGTGCCACTGTCATAGGAGAGGTGGCTATGGGCAAGGAGAGTGCTGTATGGTTTGGATGCGTGGTCAGAGGCGATGTCCACCGTATCGAGATCGGAGACCGCAGCAATATCCAGGATCTGAGCATGGTCCATGTCACCCACTACAAAAAGGCAGACAGAAGTGACGGCAACCCCACCATCATCGGCAATGATGTGACGGTAGGTCACAGGGTGATGCTGCACGGCTGCACCATAGAGGATGCCTGCCTCATCGGTATGAGCGCGACGATACTTGACGGCGCAGTGATCGGCAGAGAGTCTATCGTAGGCGCGGGGGCACTGGTGACCAAAAACAAAGTATTCCCGCCAAGAAGCCTCATCATCGGCAGCCCCGCTAAAGCCGTGCGCACACTCAGCGACGAGGAGGTGGCAGAACTCTACGCTTCGGCTGCACGGTATGTAGGATTTAAAAATGAATACAGTGAAACATGATAAATACCGTGGGGCCCCAAAACCGAACAAACAGGGATCCCAATGAAACAGACCATCCAAGCCTCCCTCCGCGACCTCTTCTCTCGAGAGGTCATCCTCTATGTCCTCAAAACCGCTCTGGCGGCACTGGGCATCTCCCTGTTGCTGATCTGGCTGTTTTGGGATAGTTTGACAGGCTTGACTGCCTCTTTTTTAGGCTGGATCCCTTGGGAGTGGCTACAGACTACAGGAGCGGGCGCAGTCAATATCTTACTGGTTTATATACTCTTTATTATCACTGTCTCCCTGCTGACATCCCTGACCAGTGAAACACTCCTCAAAAAGCTGACACAGAAACATTACCCCCATATCTCGGCAGAGGGCACGCCGCGCATGTTCACTTCTTTGCTTTTGACGCTCAAGGCCACAGGGCTATTTCTTCTCCTGTTCATCCCTGCTATTCCACTGCTGTTTGTCCCTATACTGGGACAAATCATCATACTTTATCTCTGGTCCATTCTGATCAAAAATCCTACCATATATGATGTGGCCGCACTTTTTTCCATCCAGGAAAAGGGTACTTTGCAGAAGAGAGGCACGCTTCTGGCGATGATCGCTTCACTTTTCAACTATCTGCCCCTGCTCAATATCTTTACCCCCGTGTTTGCGCAGATCCTTTTCTTACATTTCGTGCTTTCTTCGAAGCGGTAGAGAAACGCAAGAGGTCATCTGTTGTAGATACATACTCCGGCACCGTCTCAAAGCTCTTGAACATCACTTTGGTAGCCGAGAGCGCATCACTATAGGCACGATGGTGTGTGTAGTTATCGATATTGAGAAACTCATTGAGGTATGCCAGCCCATAGCGTTCGCTCTTGAAGGTGCGTTTTGCCAGATCAATGGTGCAGAGTTTGGGATTGCCGATCGTGCCCAGACCAAAACGGTCAAAAGAGGCATTGAGAAAGGAGTAGTCAAAGTTGGCATTGTGTGCCACAAACACTGCGTCTTCCATGAAATGACGCAACTGAGCCAAAGCTGCCTTGCGCGTAGGCGCACCGATCAGATCCTCAGGCTCGATCCCGGTGATCTTGGTAATATGTTCAGGCAGATAGGCGCACTCCACAAAACTCTCCAGCCTGTCCACCACCTGCCCTGCCTCTACCATCACCGCACCAATCTCGATCACCTGCGAGGTGCCCGGTTTGCTGCCGTTGGTTTCGATATCTACGACGCAGTAACGCTGCCTTTGGTAGGGGGTAAAAAAGGTCTTGTTGGCATAGCCGTCTACCTGCTCTACAATAGGATACCCAGAAGCCTGCAGCAAGATAAAGATCGTCTCGCTGTCCTCAAACAGGGAACAGTGTTTGTGTACGATCCGCGCATAGGCTTCGGGTGAGAGCTTCCCAGCATTTCGGCGAAAGGCTCCCGTCAGCTCCTCAAAGAGATTTTGCATGGGCGATAAACCTTTCTACCTTTTCCGGATCTTTGATGCCTTTGTGTTTCTCGGTACCAGAACTGACATCCACGCCATAAAAGCCATAATCTCTCAGCTCAACCAGAGTCTCAGCCGCAAGCCCGCCTGCAAGGATGATCTTGCTATTGTCACTTTGTGTAAACCACTCCAGATTGAGCCGTTTGCCGCTCCCTCCGTAGGCCTCACCATAGGCATCGACCAGACGGTACCTGCCAGAAAAACGCGCGATATCTTCTGCACATTTGGCTCGCACTACCGGCAGTGTCGGAAAAGCGATACTGTCCAGAAAGTCCCTATCCACATCAAAGTGAATCTGCGCCAGCGTGATATGGCTTGCATGCGCTGCCTGTTCGATCTCTGCCGCTGTCTGGTTGACAAAAAGCCCTACTTTTTCCACAAAAGGCGGCAGCTGATCAATGATCTCCTCTGCCTGCTCCACAGTGATAAAACGGGGAGACTTCTCATAAAAGACAAAGCCTAGAGCATCTGCCCCACAAGCGATGGCATGCAAAGCATCTTCCAGATTAGTGATACCGCAGATCTTTACTTTCATTGTGCCTGTCCCCTTTTAGCGAAGCGAAGCTCCGGTAAAATTGTCCTCGCTTCGGCTATCGCCTCAGACTGCCATGTCTCATTTCTCATTTCTCAACTTCTCATTTCAAGGCTGCAATAGCGGCATTGACACCGTCAGGGTGCTTATAGACAAAGGATCCTGCCACCACAATGTCCACACCGGCCTCTGCCAACTGCTTGACATTGATAGCATTGACACCACCGTCAACCTCGATCAAACAGTCTGGATTATGCTTGTCAATCAACATTTTTAGTTCTGCGGCTTTTGTGATCACCGAAGGAATGAACTGCTGCCCACCAAATCCCGGGTTGACAGACATCAGAAGTACCATATCCAGATCCTCAAGGAGATACGCTATAGATGCAGGTGCAGTATGGGGATTGAGCACGATCGCCGGCTTGATACCCAGTGCACGAATCTTTTGGATCAGGCGATGAGGGTGCTTCTCCTCTTCGATATGAAAGGAGATATATTTTGGTCTCAACGGTGCAAAAATATCCACAAAGAAGCTGTTGTTCTCTACCATGAGATGGATATCTAACGGCCTCGTAGCCGCTCCGGCCACCGCCTCTACCACCACAGGACCGATAGTGAGATTGGGGACGAAATGCCCATCCATCACATCTACATGCACCAGATCACAGCCTCCCTCACAGATCGCTTTTACATCCTGTGCCAAATGTCCAAAATCCGCTGACAATATACTTGGTGCTACTTGCATCTACTTCAGACCTTTTCTCTAGATAGTTTGGGGTTAATCCCAAACTATGCATTAGAGATCACCCCTCTTCTACAAAGGCTTAGTGCATAATTTGGGATAATTTTCCAAGATTATACCACAGAGTTGTAAAACTTCTCTATTTTTAAGCAATTTAAGCTATAATCGCAAAACTTTTCTATTTCCAGAATTTGGAGGTAGAGTATAGAATCCATACACAAAAGGCTTTATCATGTCAAGAAGATGTCAAGTAACAGGCAAAGGTCCATTGACCGGAAACAATGTTTCTCATGCAAAGAACCACACAAAAAGAAGACAACTCCCCAACCTCAGAACAGTGCGGATCACACTGGAGGATGGCACACGCAAAAAGATCAAAGTGGCTGCTTCAACCCTCAGAACAATGAAGAAGAAAGCCGCTCAAGCAGAGATCGCATAGGTTCTCCCTCCCGGAGAACCACACCCACCTACCCCAGACGATGAGAACTGTCAAAGAATTTCTCGGATGGAAAACCTCCCCCAAACCACACATTACGCTCAATGATGAATTCTATGGCCATTTAGCCCCCTTTAGACTCCCTTTTATTCTCACTATTCTGGTGATGCTTGTCGGTACGATAGGCTATATGGTGATCGATGATTTTCCCCTCATGGATGCCATCTACCAAACAGGGATCACTTTTACCACAGTAGGATACGGAGAGATCAAGCCTATTTCGGACCTGGGTCGTATCTTTACGATCACCCTGATCATTCTGGGCTTCGTGGTCTTTTCTATCGCCGTGGGGATCATCGCCGAGGTCGTCAAAAAGGGTGAATTCCAAAAAACTGCCAAGGAGAGAAGAATGCTCTACGAGATCGCCAGACTGAAAAAACACTTTGTTGTCTGCTACCACAATGAATTTACCGCCCAGGTCACCAAGCAGCTCAGAGCCAACCATAT
>CAMZLC010000071.1 GCA_947311605.1 uncultured Sulfurovum sp. | reverse complement strand
CAGTGTGACCAGGGCATCGAGATAGGCCTTGTTGTTTTTCTTGATCATGAGTGCAGGGATGGCAGTTTTTGAAAACTCTGCCGTCATGGCATTGAAATAAAAGATTTTTTCAAACCCCTTGAATCTCTTGTGAAATATTTTGCCCGAGCGAAAAGCACTTTTCTTTAATTCGGAATTGTAACTAATTTGAACTTTAGCTTTATAAAACGCTGAAATATACTGCATGTGTCGATATTGACATAAAGGTATACAGTTTTTTTGAATACATTATTCAGTTTCATTTATCTTTCAAAATAATGGCAGATTATACCGAAAAATAAGTGCTATTCAAGAGAAATGGGACTATAATTTTCTTATATTTACTAGGTGAGTTGCCTGCAAATATAGGAAAATACCATACCAAATAGTTTGTTTGGGTTCAAAAGGATCAATATGCGTAGCCTTATAGAGGGTTATCTGGGTGTGACGGAAGAGGGACGGAAGAGTCGTCTCCCTGCCAAGCTGGACTGGTGGCAGAGTGCTACCGGGCTTTTTCTTGGACTGTTCATGTGGGGGCATATGCTGTTTGTCTCCACGATACTGGTCAGCAAGGATTTTATGTATACAGTGACCAAAATGTTTGAGGGAAGCTTTATCTTCGGAGATGCGCACAGCAAGCCGATCCTGGTAAGCATCACCGTCTTTATTGTCTTTGTGATCTTTATCGTGCATGCCGGATTGGCATTGCGCAAGTTTCCGAGCAATTACAAACAGTACAGCATCATGAAGACACATACGGCAGCACTCAAACATGAGGACACCAAGCTCTGGTTCATTCAAGCCTATACCGGCTTTGCTATGTTCTTCCTGGGCTCAGTGCATCTCTATGTGATCATGACCTCTGCGGACAAGATCGGCCCCTATGGCTCTGCGGATCGTATGGTCAGTGACTGGATGTGGCCACTTTATATCCTACTGCTGTTGGCGGTAGAGCTGCATGGCTCTATCGGTCTCTATAGGCTTTCGGTCAAATGGGGATGGTTCGATGGAAAAGATGCCAAAGCCACACGCAAAAAGCTCAAAAAAGCCAAATGGGCGGTCACAGTATTTTTCCTGGTACTGGGATTTGCTACGCTGGCGGCTTATATCAAGATCGGACTGGAGCACAAAGCCAATTATGGCGAGCGTTATCACCCCGGCACTTCACAGAGTCTCAATCAGACAACCACTTATGCTATACAAGGAGTGTTATCATGAAAATTACCTATTGTGACGCCTTGGTCATAGGCGGAGGACTGGCAGGACTGAGGGCGGCTGTAGCTACCCAATCACGAGGATTCAACACGATTGTGCTCTCTCTGGTACCGGTCAAGCGATCACACTCTGCCGCAGCGCAGGGCGGTATGCAGGCCAGCCTTGGCAATGCCAAGATGAGCCAGGGTGACAACGAGGATGTGCATTTCATGGATACAGTCAAGGGTAGCGACTGGGGCTGTGATCAGGATGTGGCGAGAATGTTTGTCAACACCGCTCCCAAGGCAATCCGGGAGCTGGCAGGCTGGGGTGTGCCCTGGACGCGTGTACGCAAGGGGCCGCATGAGGCGGTCATCAATACAGAGCTTACTACTATCATGGAGGATGATGAAGCACATGGTCTCATCACCTCCAGAGACTTCGGTGGCACCAAGAAGTGGCGTACCTGCTATACGGCAGATGCCACAGGCCATACAATGCTTTTCGGCGTGGCCAATACAGCGATGAAACACGAAGTGGACATTCGGGATCGCAAAGAGGTACTTTCTCTCATTCACGAGAACGGTGTCTGTCATGGGGCGGTGGTGCGCGACCTGATTACCGGTGCGCTTGAGGGCTATGTGTCCAAAGGCACACTGATCGCTACGGGAGGCTACGGACGACTCTACCAGACTACCACCAATGCCGTGATCTGCGAGGGGACCGGACAGGCGGCAGCACTGGAGACCGGTGTCGCCACACTGGGCAATATGGAAGCCGTACAGTTTCACCCTACTCCTATCGTACCCAGCGGGATACTGCTGACAGAGGGGTGCCGTGGTGACGGTGGTGTACTGCGTGATGTCGATGGGTATCGTTTTATGCCGGACTACGAGCCGGAGAAAAAAGATCTCGCCTCACGGGACGTGGTCAGTCGCCGTATGATGGAGCATATCCGAAACGGCAAAGGAGTACCTTCGGACTTTGGCGATCACCTCTGGCTGGATATCTCTATCCTCGGACGTGAACATATCGAGAAGAACCTCAGAGATGTACAGGAGATCTCGATGCAATTCAATGGCATCGATCCTGCCGATGAGGGGGCTGCGGGCTGGATGCCGGTACGCCCTGCCCAACACTACTCTATGGGCGGTATCCGAACGAAAAAAACCGGAGAGTCCCAGACACTCAGCGGTCTTTTCTCTTGCGGAGAGGCCGCATGCTGGGATATGCATGGTTTCAACCGTCTGGGCGGAAACTCTGTCTCCGAGACAGTGGTGGCCGGCATGATCGTAGGCAACTATTTTGCCGACTATTGTGACGAACATGAGTTGACCATTGATACCAAGGCGGTGCATGATGCGATCCAGAAACAGGCAGACTATATCGATGAGATACTGGCGCGCAGTGAGGGAGAGGATATCTTCCCGATCAAAAAACGCATGCAGAAAATCATGGATGACGAGGTAGGTATCTTCAGAAACGGTGAAGGGCTGCAGAGTGCCGTGGATGAGCTTCAGGAACTTTTAGTGCGTAGTAAAAATGCTGTGGTCAAAAGTAAAACCAAAGCGGGCAATCCAGAGCTTGAAGAGGCCTACCGTGTACCCCGCATGCTTAAACTAGCACTCTGTGTGGCCTATGGCGGTCTGCTCAGGACAGAATCCAGAGGTGCACACTACCGTGAGGACTACCTCAAGCGCGATGATGCTAGCTGGCTCAAGCGTACACTGACAGCATGGCCAGATGACAATGCCACACTGCCAGAAGTCAGCTATGAGGAGCTGGATATTACGAAAATGGAGATTCCGCCGGCATTCCGTGGCTATGGAGCCAAGGGTATGACGATCGAGCATGAGCTCTCTATCAAGCGGCAGGACGAGGTTGATGCCATTCGTGAGAAACTGGAAGCAGAAGGCAAAGACAGATATGAGATACAGGAGGCACTTATGCATTATGAGCTTCCCCTAAACTACAAAGAGAAAAATGAGCGTCTAGGAGTTGGCCATGAGTAATACGATCAAAAAAGGAAGAGAACTCACCTTCTCTATCCTCAAATACAATCCAAGAGACCCTGCGTCCAAGCCCGCTTTTGTAGAGTATACACTGACAGAAACACCCGGTATGACGCTCTTTATTGCACTCAACAAGATCAGGGATACACTGGATGCGGATCTCTCCTTCGACTTTGTCTGTCGTGCCGGTATCTGTGGATCCTGTGGTATGGTGATCAACGGCAAGCCGCTGCTCGCCTGTAGAACGCTCACGGCAGACTACCCGGACGGCAAGATACAGATCATGCCGATGCCAGCATTCGAGCTGATCAAGGATCTCTCTGTCAATACCGGAAAATGGATGGAGGCCATGAGCAAGCGTGTAGAGTCATGGATCCACAGCAATGAGAAGCATGATATCACGGCACTGGAAGAGAAGATAGATCCGGATCTGGCGGACGAGACCTTCGAGCTGGATCGCTGTATCGAATGTGGGCTCTGTATCACCTCTTGTGGTACAGCACTGATGCGACCCAACTTTGTCGGGCCTGCCGGGCTCAACCGTGTTGCCAGATTCCAGATGGATCCTCACGACAAGCGAACGGATGCGGATTTCTATGAGTTGATCGGGGATGACGATGGTATCTTCGGCTGCATGAGCCTCCTTGCCTGCGAGGATCACTGCCCCAAACATCTCCCACTGCAGGAAAAGATCGCCTATATGCGGCGCAAGCTGGTGGCGCAGCGATAAAATGTCAAAAAAACTTGACAT
>CAMZLC010000070.1 GCA_947311605.1 uncultured Sulfurovum sp. | reverse complement strand
CTCATAGGTCTGACAAAGAGCTTGGACAGATAAATCCCTATCCCAAAAAGAAGCAGTAGCAACGGCAGCATCCAGATGATCATCTTCCTATACATAGCACCATACCAGTTCCTATCCTCTGCTACCTCAATGATCAAATACTTTGCCCCAAGGTAATAATCAGAAAGGATCTTGACTAGATGAAAATGGTTGCCGATATGATAGACATCCTGATCTAGGTGCACAGTAGACTCTTTGAGTGTGGAGAATATCTTTTGATACTCCAAATCATAGATGGCACTCTCAAAGTGTTTGCTTCTTGGATAGAGGGTGTCTTTGGGAAAGTGTCGATGCAGCTGCTTGAGTTTGCGTGATTGGGTTGTAGCATACTCCATCATCTCGATACGCTGATTGGCAAGCATGAGCTTCTCTTGGGATCTATAGTAATAGAAATCCACGATAGCTACCAGAAGAATCACCAAAAAAAGATAGATAGACAAAAATCTCTTGCGTGCTTGAGATTCACTTCTTAGGTGAATATCTGTATCCCTGCTTTTTGACACTGACAATCCTATCCTTTCCTATGATCTTGCGCAGATTTTTGATATAGGTTCTCAGCGAGGCATCACTGGGCTCCTCATCATAGCCCCATAGCTTAGCAAAAATCCTCTCATGAGAAAGCGTCTGCTCGGATGATTGCAAAAAAAGCTTCAGAAGTGTAGCCTCTTTGACACTGAGCTGCACCTCTCTCTCCTCTGCATACAGAAGGGAATTTTGGGGGTCGTATCGTATCGTGTCATCTATCTCTATAAACTCCTGCTCTTGATGATAAAATCCTCGCTTGACAAGGGTCTCTATACGGATTAGCAGCTCTTTTAGCGCAAATGGCTTACGGATATAATCATCACACCCGCTCTCAAATCCCTGCTCCAAGTCATCCACACTGTTGAGCGATGTGATATAGATCGCCGGGGTCTTGATACCCTGCTCTCTAGCATTTTTAAGCACTTCAAATCCATTGATGCCAGGGGTATTGACATCCAGCAGCAGTAGATCATAGCTGTTTTCATAGATCTTATCTTCTGCACCATAGCCGTCATAGATACCATCTACCTCATAGCCGTGTTCCTCGAGATATTCGCAAATAGTTTCATTGAGGTTGTTGTCATCCTCGAGCAACAAGAGTGTAGGTTTCTGCATAGAGCCTCCAAAAAGTGATACATCATTATAGTACAAATAGATGAATCTCTGTGTTTTATCACTTCTTATAGTCTGATACTCTCCAATTCGGATAATCTGCCTCCCATTTAAGGTTTCTTTTGCTACTATTCATTTTTATTACAAAAGGTGATAAGTTTTATCATCAAAACTTATATAAAAGGATCTATTTTATGGACGGACAACCAGAAAGTATCAAACTCAACAGACTCAAGTTTTATCCTGTTATGATGTTTGCGATCGTGATGGGCATCAGTGGGCTGACGATCGCCTACCAGAAAGCAGCGGAATTCATCGGTTTTCCTCATGTGATCGGCCATACGATGATGTATGTCGCGCTGGGCATTTTTGCCTCTGTGTCTCTGATCTACCTTGCCAAACTCATCTCCTATCCCAAGGCTGTCCTCAATGAGTGGAAACACCCCGTAAGGATCAACTTCTTCTCGGCGGTCTCCATCTCCATGCTGATGCTGGCGATCATTACCCGCCATGATTTTCCTACGATGGGAGCTTGGTTCTGGTATGCAGGTGCAGCGATGCACACCTACATGACACTCTATACGATCTCCTTCTGGATCAACCACAATCAGGAGATCGCCCACTCCAATCCTGCATGGTTCATCCCTATCGTGGGCAATGTCCTTATACCGGTAGGAGGTATTGGGCTTGCCTCCAAGATGGTACTTATTTACTTCTTTAGCGTGGGGGTCTTTTTCTGGATCATCTTTTTGTCCATCGTGCTGAATCGTGTCATTTTCCACCATCAGTTGGCGCAGAAATTCCTGCCTACGCTCTTTATCATGCTGGCGCCACCTGCAGTGGCATTCATTGCCTACTTCAAGCTTTATCATACGATCGATATGTTTGCACATTTCCTCTACTCGATCGCACTCTTCTTTACCTTCATGCTGGCATTTATGTTCAGGAGATTCCTCGGACTGAAATACTTCATCTCTTGGTGGGCATTCATCTTCCCCCTCGCTGCTATGGCGATCGCCGCCATGCTCATGTATCACAAGATGCATGACAGTTTCAACCTCTATCTCTCCTACGCCATGATGGGTGTAGCCACACTCATGACCCTGGTGGTACTCTATCAGACCATTGTGCATATGTTTAAAAAAGAGATCTGTATTCAGGAATGATCAGGCTAGCAACAGCTTCAAGATCGTGGCACCTACTACGATCAGAAAGAATATCCGAATGAATTTCACCTCTTTTCTACTCACCATCGAGGAGCCGATATAGGCTCCGACTATCTGCCCTGTTCCCATCACCAATCCTATCGTCCATATCACCAGTCCGGCATAGACAAACAGTGCCAATGAGACGATGTTACTGGCGAAGTTAAAGAGCTTGGTCTGTGCTGTGGCCTGTTTGAGATCCAGCCCCAGCATCAGGATCAGTGCCATCGTCCAGAAACTCCCTGTACCTGGCCCAAAAAACCCATCATAAAACCCAATAAGCAAACCAAAGATACCATAAAAGATATGGTTATTGATGATGGCATGTTTCTTTATCTTTCCAAGATCTGGCGAAAGGAGTGTATATACAAATATCACTACCAGCATCACCACAATAGTGTTCTCCAGTGCATTTGCAGGAAAATACTGTACCAGAAGTGTCCCGGCCGCTGCACCCATCAAGGTAAAGCATACACCCATGATCAGCGTTTTGGGATGTAGCATCCCTTTATGTGCATAATTTACTGCGGCAGTGAGACTGCCGAAGCTTCCCTGCAGTTTATTGGTTGCCAGTGCCTGGTGTGGCGGCACACCCGCTGCCAGCAGTGCCGGCAAGGCGATGATCCCTCCGCCTCCGGCGATCGCATCTACAAATCCGGCAAAGCCTCCTGCCAAAAACAGCAAAAAGAGCGTAAGCAGGTCAATCTCCATCAGTATCCCAACACCCTGTCCACCACATTGTCAAGCGGCTCTCCCGTGAGTGCATGGTAGTAGTTGGTCACGATCTGTTCTGCCACACTTCGGGGGCTGGTGATACTGGCGATATGCGGCGTGGTGGAGATCTGTGGGTGTCGCCAAAAAGGATGTGACTTCGGCAGCGGCTCTTCTCTGAAGACATCCAGATAAGCATAGGAGAGCTGTCCGCAATCCAACGCATCGATCAAATCATCATCGACGACCTGATGACCCCTGCCAACATTGATCAGCACTGCACCCTCCTTGAGGCGAGAGAAAAAATGCTGATCGAATATATTTTCCGTCTGCGCCGTCAACGGCAGGATAGAGATCCAGATATCCACCGATGCCATGATCTCATCGGATGCCTCGGAGAGTTTCGATACCTCTACGCCCCCTATCTCTCTGTGTGAGTTGGCAAAACCCTTGACCACAAAACCAAGTGTTGCCAGATGCTGCGCCACAAAACTGCCGATACTTCCCAGCCCCAGCACCCCTACCGTCGTCCGGTCAAAACTGTTGGGTCGAAGCTCCTTCCAGACACTTTCACGCTGCTGCATCTGATAACGATGAAGGTGTTTGCTGCAATATGTGACTGTAGCGAGGATATATTCCCACATCGACTGATTGAGACGCTTGTCCACCAGCTTGAGTACCGGGAGGTCTGGCGGAAGGGTGGCATCCTCCAGTATATGGCTCACCCCTGCGCCGATGGAGGAGAGCGCCTTGAGGTTGGGAAAACGCCTCCAGAGCCCCTCGGGATATCCTGCCGCCGTAATGCCAAAGAGAATATCCTCCACATCCCCTGTCTCCGGATAGATACGGATATCGAGTGTCTGATCCGCTCCTTTGAGTGCCTTGACCCAGTTGTGGATATAGATTTCTTTATGATAGATCAGTATTGCCATGTTTGCTTCTCCTATAAAACATCAAAAACAGTGACGCAATCAGTAGTGCTGCCATTGCACGGATCGCAATGACCATCGTCAGATCCGCTCCGAAGATCACGAAGAGCAGTGTATCCTCTATGATCGCATGACAAATCATCAAAAAGGTGCCGATATAGAAAATATCATCACGGCTCAATGCCCCACTCTGCTTCTCCTTGATCAGTACCCCCGCTCCGTAGGTAATACCGAGGATGATGCCGACAGTGATCGTAAAACCCTTGCTCACATTTTTGGCAGAGTTTTTGACAAAAGGGCGGCTCTTGATCCAATCCATGACGAAGATCAGCACGGAGATCAAAAGGATGATCTTGACCGTCAGCATTACAGCGCTGCCCAGGGACGTCGTGATCAGATCTGTGAAGTCTACATAGTGTTTCTGGGTAAAGGTCTCTGAGGTCACAGTCGCAGAAAACCACTCAGATGGCATCTGAAATGCGATCCAAGCAATAACCAATCCGCCGCCAAAACGCAGGGCATAGGAGTAAAGATTGGATATACCAAGCTTCTTCATGATGACATTCTCCACAATAAGGGAATGGCAGACTCCCAAAAAGATCGCCAGCACGCTCCATTGATGTGGCGACATCTCCAGCGGTGCAGCGAAAGCCACTGCTGCATAGAGGTTGAGAAATACCCCTGAAATGATACTCAGTGCCGCCTCAGCAGGCAGGCCAAGCATCCCAGTAAAAGGTTCGAAGAGAAAGGCTACCCGCTCCAGCACATTGTAGTAGTAGAGAATATCTGCGATGATGTAGATAGGGATCACCAGCTTGATGATGATCCAGGCACTCTGAAGCGCTGTACGGAATGTTTCTTGGTAGTTCATGGTATAATCCTAACATATCTTGTAAGCATTGTAACACAGAAGCAGAATTATGTCTTGTACAAAACTGACACAAGGAAAAAAGTGGATCAAAACAGCATCATCAAACTAAAAGATCATCAGGGACGGATCTATGCAGAGCTCAAGCAAAACCTCGAATCCTTTCGGCACTTTGCCAAACACTCCCATCCTACCTTTAGCCTCTGCATGGTCGGTGCAGGAGAGATCGGCATCACCTACCATCCCAGTACAGAAGTAAAGCTGTATCCTGGACAGATCGCCCTCTTCTGCCCTGATCAGGTGCACCTGACACATCCCCTCTCTCCCGTACCTCTCCCCTACTATAATCTGCATTTTGAAAAGGCATGGGTACTGGAGATGCAGCAGCAGATTTTCGATACAGAGCGGCTGCTTCCCATGAGAGAATTTATCATTTCTGACCAAAACTATGGCACAGAACTCATGGAGATCATCACACGGATCAGTCAGCAAACACACTCCCGAGGTGAGGCCGAGGCAGCACTTACTGCGCTGCTCAAAAGACTCTTTTTGGAGTACACAGACAGCACATCTCCTCTTGACGAGGCACTGCTTTTCGAAGAGGTCAAACAGTTCATTCTCTCTCATCTCAATCAGAATATCTCTGCTGCCACCATCGCAGCCCATACCGGCTACAGCACCGCCCATATCTCCAGACGCTTCAAGCAACACTTCGGACTCACCCTGCAGGCCTTTCTCATCGATCAACGCATCCACCATGCCAAAGCCCTCATGTTGCAAGACACCAATCTATCTCTAGCAGAGATCGCGCTGGAGGCAGGGTTTTATGACCAAAGCCACTTTGTCAGAAATTTCAAAAAAGCCTACGCCGTCAGCCCACATGCCTATAAGGTTTAATGTAAATTTGATACAATAAAAAATCTAACTTTCAGGAGACTCACATGACACTATCTAGAATTTTGCCTATTGCCGCTACTCTATTGCTTTCTGTACATCTTCAAGCATCCAGTAGCCGTATCACTTACAAATCCGCTAAATCTACCTCCTCCTACTACCAAATGGCTGTGCAGGTCGGAGAGCAGATCAACAAAGCCACTCACGGGGCATTGATGCTCACCATCGAAGAGTCCCAAGGCTCCGTGCAAAATGTCAAAGAGGTGCGCAAACGCAAGGGAAACTATGTCTTTACCACACCTCCTGTATTGGTCAAACTAGCCGTCAAAGGCAAGGCTATGTTTGCTAAAGACAATCCGGAAGAGTATCAAAAGATTCGCTCGCTTTTTCCCATTCCTTTCCTCACAATGCATATGGTGGTTCGCGCAGACAGCGGCATTCATTCCTACGAGGAACTCGCCGGTAAAAGCCTTCTCATCGGCAAGGGAAGCTTCGGTGCCAAAGAGGCCAAAAAGTATATAAAACTTTTTGGGCTTGAAGGAAAGACTAAACTCATCAATGCAGAACTGTCGGGTGCCGTAGCGGCACTCAAAAATGGTCAAATTGATGGATTCGCTACTTCAGGAAGCTACCCTGCACCCAATGTCATAGAGGCTGCTGCCAGTACCAAGATCTCACTGCTCAGCATGACGGACGAACAGATCAAGCGCACCAAACGCGACAAGCTCATCATACCCGCAGGCACTTACAATGGTGTCGAAAAAGATGTTGCCACCACCACGCTGCCCGTAGGAGTCTATACGACAACTGATATGGATGAAGATACCGCCTATAGACTCACAAAAGCCTTTTGGGAGTCCAAAGACAATCTTGCCAAACAGAGTACATGGTGGAAAGCTATCACAATAGATAATCTCAGTATATTTCACACCAAACTGCATAAAGGTGCCCTCAAATATTACAACGAAATCAAAGCAAAGATACCCGAAAAACTCCAATAATGCTAACACAAGAAACAGATACACCACGGCCCCTCTACTACTGGGCCATGGCGCTATTGGCACTCGTTACGGTCGGTTTTCATATTTACCTGATTTTTACAGGACTAACTCCCAATCTCGTCAGTCGGCCTCTACATCTTGCATTGGTGCTGCCATGGATCTTTCTCTTTCCTCGAAATAGCTCAAAGAGCACTGTTGTTATTGGGTATGTACTACTTTTGCTCGCATTGATGGCTTCTGCCTATATCATCTTCAATCATGCTGATCTAGAGGATCAGTATGGTTCCCTGGAAGGCTCACTGCAGTTTTGGATTGCAGGGGTACTGATCTTGAGTGTCATGGAGATGGCACGTCGCTCAGTCAAGTTGGCTCTTCCCTTAACAGCACTTGTTGCCCTGCTCTATGGTATATTTGGACACTACATTCCTGGGAACTTTGGGCATCAGGAGATTCCTCTAGAAAGCTTTTTGGGTACATTGGTTATTGCGGAAGGAGGTATCTATGGTAGCTTGACAGGTATCTCTGTCAATGTAGTGGCGGTTTTTGTCATTCTAGGTGCCCTTGTCGGTGTGGGAGAGGGAGGAAATGCTTTTATGGCAATCTCTACCAAGCTGGCAGGCAGGCTAAAGGGTGGTGCAGCCAAAGTCTCTGTGCTTGCTTCTGCTTTTTTTGGCTCAATCTCTGGGTCTGCTTCAGCCAATGTCGCCTCTACGGGAGCGTTTACCATCCCCACAATGAAGCGCCTTGGTTACCCAGGGAGTCTTGCAGCTGCAGTAGAGGCAGTCGCCAGCACTGGTGGGCAGATCATGCCGCCTCTCATGGGGGCTGGCGCTTTTATTATGGCAGAGCTTCTTGGTGTCAACTACACCACCATCATGGGAGCAGCGATCTTTCCTGCTATTCTTTTTTTTGCTACTGTCTGGATCGGTGTGGATATTTTTGCCAGCAAGTACGATCTCCTTGCCATAAACGAAGAGGAGATTCCCAGTGGAAAACTGGTGCTTAGGCTCTCTCCGTTTTTTCTCATACCCTTTGGTATCCTACTGCTTGCACTATTGTTGGTTGGTAAAACACCACAATATGCCGCTGCCTTGGCTATATTTGCCTCCATGGTACTGCTCGCCATTGACAGAGAGTGGCATTTTTCATTCAAGAGATGGTTCTTTACACTGCTAGAAGCTGCGATCGTAGCTTCAAAACAGATCGCCGTTATCGCATCAGTGATTATCTGTGCAGGTATTATAATCGGTGTGCTCAATATCACCGGGGTCGGTGTCAAGATCACTTCGGCAATTCTTCTATTCTCAGGTGGGAAGCTCTGGATTGCGCTGATCCTTACTGCATTTGCTTGTCTTGTTTTGGGTATGGAGGTGCCCACTACCGCCGCTTACATTATCAGTGTCTCAGTAGCTGGTCCTATCCTCCAGGAGTATGGTCTTCCTGCACTAGAAACCCACCTATTTGTCTTCTGGTTTGCCCTGCTTTCCACCATCACTCCACCGGTTTGCGGCACCGTCTTCATCGCAGCAGGCATGGCTGACTCCCACTGGCTCAAGGTAGCCTCCAAGGCAATGCGTTTAGGGATTGGTCTCTATATCATACCTATCGCTTTTATCAGCAACCGTTATCTCATTCATCCAGAAACTGATCTCCTATTCTCATTGCTCTCTTTTGTCAAGATCATTGCAGGGCTTTCTTTGGTCTCTTATGGACTTGTTAATGATACATATTCATGGACTAGAAGGCTAGGCATGCTGCTTGCAGGATTGTTGGTCGCTATCTATCCGATGTTCTAACCAAGAAGATTGAGTCAAGGCATCAGCAAGAAGGCCAAAACCAGCAAAAAGAGTCTAACCGAAAATTCTAGAGAAAAAGCCTCTCTTTCCTGCCAGCTTGTCGATCACCTTGTAGTAGTACCCTTCATCCCTCATCCCGATCTCCGGAAACTTCAGTTTCTCGTCAGGCATCACCGCGATGGTAAAAGGAACGGAGTCTATCTTGAATGCGGTTGCGAGTTTTGGGTTGACGGAGACATTGCATTTGACTACCTGCACCCCTCTCTCCTCGGCATAGAGCCTGAGCTTCTCTTCAACAAAAGCACCCAGCATCTGGCAGGGACCGCAGCTGGGTGAATAGAAGTCTATCCAGACGGGCTTGTTGTTGTTTTTGATGATCGTTTCGTAGTTTTTGTCTGTAAGTTCCATACAAAAGTGTATCCTAAATCCACTTTACGATAAAATACTTTCAATAATAGAATAATAGGGGTCAGGGCGTTACAATGTTGACCACAGGTGGATATTCAACGCCTGACCCATACCATACAGGGGAAAACCATGGGAAAACACATCGCATCCGCACGCATCCAGACAGAGAGCTCACAGCTCCTCAAAGCACTCAACGACTCTCTGCCCTTCGACAAGGTACTCTATGCAGAGGATATCAGGGGCTCCAGGGCCCATGCCGAGATGCTGGCACAGCAGGGGATCATCAGCACAGAGGATCAGACACAGATCGACGCAGGCCTGGCAGAGATACTGGCCGATATCGAAGCGGGGAGGTTGACGCTCGATGGCGACGAAGAGGATATTCATATGGCGATCGAGGGAGAGTTGACCCGCCGTATCGGTGATGCAGGCAAACGCCTCCACACCGCACGCAGCCGCAATGACCAGGTGGCACTGGACTTCAGGCTCTTTGTCCTCAGACACAACAAGGCTATCGCAGCACTGCTGCTGCAGAACATTGAGACACTCGTCACAGTAGCCGAGGCACACAGCAGCACCCTGTTGCCGGGCATGACCCACCTCCAGCATGCCCAGCCCATCAACTTCGGCTATCATATGCTGGCATACGCCGCCATGCTCAAGCGCGATCATGAACGCTTCATCAGCTCCTACGAGCGCAACAACCTCTCCCCTATCGGCTGTGCCGCTTTGGCAGGCACACCGCATCCGATCGACCGCCGGCAGACCGCTCGCTCCCTAGATTTCGCTGCACCTACACCCAACTGTCTCGATACCGTCAGTGATCGTGATTTTGCCCTGGAGATCCTTTTTAATATCAGCACCATGATGATGCATATCAGCCGCCTCAGCGAAGAGCTGATCCTCTGGTCTGCCGCAGAGTTCAAATGGGTCACCCTCTCAGACCGCCATGCCACCGGCAGTTCCATCATGCCCCAAAAGAAAAACCCCGACATCCCGGAGCTTCTCCGTGGCAAGACGGGACGTGTCAACGGCAACCTCGTGGCACTCCTGACCGTGATGAAGGGACTGCCTCTGGCCTACAACAAAGATATGCAAGAGGACAAAGAGGGGGTATTCGACTCCGTACGCACCGCCACACTCAGCCTACAGGTTCTCAATGAGATGATAGCCGATATGACTGTCAACAGGGAGGCGATGGAAGCTGCGTGCATGATAGGACATTTGAGTGCCACAGATCTAGCGGACTACCTCGTAAAAGAGCGGGGATTACCATTTCGTGATGCCTACCATATCACAGGCAATGTCGTCAATCTGGCAGAAGAGAAAGGCTTGGATATCTCAGAGCTCAGCTTGGCTGACCTGCAGCGTATTGATGCGCGTATAGGCGAGGATGTTGTGGCATTGCTGGACAACCGTGCATCCATGAATGCGAGGGAGTCTCTGGGTGGTACGGCTACCGTGAGGACTTTGGAGCAGGTGGAGAGCTGGAAGGGTTGGCTCAGAGAGCAAAAGAAGGTATAATAGAGCAAAAGAAGGAGTATTCATGCAGATTCAACTAGAGATAAATGAACAAAAGGTAGACTTTTTTTTAGAATATTTGCGCTCCCTCAGAGAGGGAATCATAGAGAAGATGGTCATCAATGATGATGCGCGTAAGTCCTTTGTGGTAAGCAATATTGATGACATACAGTCACGTGTAAAAAATGCTGAAAAAAATGCTGACTATCAAGAGCACGAAGCATTCTGGAAAGAGATGGGTACAAGCTAGCAAATGCGCATTATTTACGAAAAACAGTTTCGCACAGCCTTACAATCTGTGGTTGAGTATATTGCCAAAGACAAAGTCTCTGTCTCCATAGCATTCAAAAGAAAGCTTAAAGAAAAATTTGAAATGGTGACAGATAATCCTCGTATGCATAGGGCTTCTCTTTATATCAGAGATGATGATAGCTATAGAGATCTAATCTACATGGGATATACGGTGATTTATAAAATAGGTACTGATGTGATCAGGGTTCTGGATATCTTTAAATGGGAAGATAAGAAATATTTATGATGAAACCAATCACTATGGATATCTATCAGATCATCGGGTTTGTCGGGATGCTTTTCATTGTCTATGCCTACTTTTTGCTGCAGACCAAAAAGACGGATTTTGACTCCTCTCTCTATCAGTACCTCAATCTCATCGGTGCAATTCTGCTGACCATCTCCCTGCTGGTACATTTCAACCTCGGCTCACTGCTCATAGAGATCTTTTGGATCGCCATCACACTGTATGGGATACTTCGCAAAAAGAGGGCGTAAGTCCAACCCTTTTCTTCTTATCCAATCACTCCCCAATCTCTTTCTGCTATAATTCCCAAAAAAATAATTTGGACTAACCATAATGATACAACTCACCAACCTCTCCAAAGGCTTCGGCGGGCAATTGCTCTTCGACACTGTGAATTTCAAAATGCAGAGCCAGCAAAAGATCGGATTTGTCGGGCGTAACGGCTCAGGCAAGTCCACTCTCTTCAAGATGATACTCGGCGAAGAGCCTCATGACAGCGGCAGCATCTCTATCCCCAAAAACTACCGTATCGGCACGCTCAAACAGCATCTGGTCTTTACTGAGCCTACAGTACGCGAAGAGTGTGCACTGGTGCTGCCCGAAGATGAACAGTGGAATTTTTACAAAATAGAAAAACTTCTCTTTGGGTTGGGGTTTACGGAGGCAGACCTGGACAAGAACCCCATCAGTTTCTCCGGAGGATTTCAGATACGGATCAATCTGGTCAAACTCCTCGCCACCGAACCAAACCTGCTCCTGCTGGATGAGCCTACCAACTACCTCGACATCCTCTCACTGCGATGGCTGCGCGGGTTTATCCGTGAGTTTGACGGAGAGGTGATACTGATCACGCACGACCGAGACTTCATGGACTCCGTGACCACACATACCATGGGGGTACAACGCAAAGGCCTGCATCTGGTCAGCGGTGACAGCCACAAGTACTACGGCACGCTTGAACTTGCCGACGAAACCTACGAAAAGACCAAAGCAAACCAGGACAAAAAACGCAAAGAGCTGGAGGAGTTTGTCGCACGCAACAAAGCCAGAGCCTCCACGGCAGCCCTCGCACAATCCAAACAGAAAGAGCTGGACAGAATGGGAGAGATGGAGGATCTGAGCAGTGATGCCAATCTCTCTTTTAGGTTTCATTATCAGGATACGCCTGCCAAAGTGATCTTCCGTGCGAATGATCTGGGCTTTGGGTATGATCCTGATCTGCCCCTCTTCACGCATCTCACTTTTGCGATGGAAAAAGGCAGGAGACTGGCTATCATCGGCAAGAACGGCAAGGGAAAATCCACCCTGCTCAACTATATCGCAGGGGAGCTGGCTGAGCAGCAAGGCACGCTGGAGTATCACCCCTCTACGGTTTTTGGGCACTTTGGGCAGACCAATATAGAGAGACTCAACACCCAGCACACCATTGTCGAAGAGATCGCCTCCATGTCAAAGGATATCGGCATCCCTCAGGCACGTCAGATCGCAGGGCGTATGATGTTCAGCGGAGAGCTTGGCGACAAGAAGATCGAGGTACTCTCAGGAGGTGAACGCAGTCGGGTAATGCTGGGTAAGATCATTGCCAAGCCTGCCAACCTGCTCTTCCTCGATGAGCCGACCAACCACCTCGATATGCAGTCGATCGATGCACTGGCAGATGCCATAGATGCCTTTGAGGGCTCTCTCATTATGGTCACTCACTCGGAGATGCTGCTGCATCGTCTGGCAGATGCACTGATCATCTTTCACAAGGGCGGAGCAGAGTATTTTGACGGCAGCTATGCAGAGTTTCTGGAGAAGATCGGCTGGGAAGAGGAGGAGGGAAACAGCAAGCCTAAAAAGAAGAAACCTGCACTCCACCACAAAGAACGTAAAAAACTACGCAAAGCTATTATGAGCGAACGCAATGCCGAACGAAAACCTTACACCAAAGAGATAGCCGAATGTGAAACAGGAATAGAGAAACTTGAAACGCAGATGTCAGCCAAAAACCAGGAGCTCACAGAGGCATCCAAGCAAGGCAACAATGACGCGATCATGACACTCTCCAAGGAGATAGGCCTCATACAGCAGGAGATCGATGCACTGTTTGAACAACTGGAGATCGCTGCTGAAATCGATGAGGAGATCGTAGCACGGTTTGAAGCAAAGCTACAGGAGATCGATGCCTGATCGCATCTAATGTTAAGGGGTGTAGCCCTCACTATATTGGCCTCTGATAGAATTTCGCTACAATATAACACAAAGCAATCAAGGATCTACCATCAAAGCATTTGAAAAATTAAATCTTCATCCTGCACTACTCAAGGCTTTGGCACAGGAGCACTATCCTCATGCCACAGCCATACAGAACAGGGTTATTCCTCTGGCCATGAAAGGGATCGATATTATCGGTGCCTCCAAATCCGGTACCGGCAAAACTGCTGCCTACATCCTGCCACTGCTCAACAAGCTGCAAAAAGTGGTCAAGCCGGACAACAAGGTACTGCGTGCCATGATCATCGTCCCTACGATCGAACTGGCTGACCAGGTCTCCAGAAACATCAGCACACTCAGTAAATATCTCGATATCACTACGGTCAAAGTGCAAGGCGGCTCACACAAAAGCACACAGCTTGGCAAGCTCAAGCAGGGTGCAGACATCGTCGTCGCTACACCGGGCAGACTACAGGACTTCATCGGAAACCATAAGATCACTCTGGAATTTATAGACACAGTCATCCTCGATGAAGCCGACACCATGCTGGAACTGGGCTTTTTGCCTGACATCAAAAATATTCTCAAACACTGCAAAAGACCCTGGCAGACAATGATGTTCTCTGCCACTATCTCCCAAAATATCAAGAAGCTCGCCAAAGAGTTCTTGCGAGATCCTGCTATCGTGGAGATCCACGACAGGAGAGATGTAGTTAACGCCATCAAACACAGGGCTATCAAGGTGGATCGAAAACGCAAAGCCGAACTGGCAGCAAAACTAATCAAGGAGAGCGGCACGGCGCAGGTACTGCTCTTTGCTGCATCCAAGAGCTCTGCCGATGAGATCTATACCTATCTCAAGGCACAGAAGATATGGACATCACTCATCCATGGAGGATTGGACAGAGGTGCCAGAGCCAAATCCCTCTCGCTACTCAAAAGTGGCAAGACGCAGGTGCTCGTCGCTACTGATATTGCGGCCAGAGGCATCGATATCAAGGCACTGCCACTGGTGATCAACTACGACTTCCCCGAAAGCACAGATGACTTTACCCATCGGGTAGGCCGTACGGGCAGAGCCCAGCACAAGGGCACAGTCATCACCCTGCTGACCATCAGAGACTACAACAGATTCTCCAAGATAGAGAAGCATCTCAAGCTCAACATCAAACGGGAAGTCCATCCCGACTTTGTGCTCACGGACACTCAGCCTAGACAGGCACAGCCCAGAAAAAAACTACTCCGTGAAAAAAAAGGCTATATCGACAAAGATAAAAAACGAAGAGAGGCCTATGCCAAGAAAAAGCCCAAGCGGCCTGGTCTCAAAAAGAGATAGCAATCTCATCACCTCCATATATGGATCGACAGCATAAGCGGATTTGGGCTACTCCTGCAGCTGCCTAATGATTTGACGCAAAAACCCT
>CAMZLC010000069.1 GCA_947311605.1 uncultured Sulfurovum sp. | reverse complement strand
GAGCGTGATGTCGGCATCCTCTAGCTCGAACTGGATACTGCGCTTTGTATGGTTTTGGATCAGGGTCTGGAGGTAGTGCTCCGCCCTCTGCGGGAGTGTGTCCAGCAGGGTGATCGAAAGAAAAGGATTGTCTTTGTTGACAGAGGCGGAGAGATTTTGACTGATGAGCTTCTCGAAGATATAGCGCTTGTCTGCATTGAGCTTGATCTTGGCAGGGGTGACACCCTGGGATTTTTTGTGCAGGGTCAGGGTAAAGTCCTCTGTCTTGGCGGATTTGTCGTAAAGAAAAGTCCCAAGTGTGCTGTTGGAGAACTTTCCGATAGAGAGCAGTCGGAAGCTCTTGGCGGAGATGGGCTCAAAGGCGATCTCCATCCCTTGCTTTTTATAATCATATATCTTGAGGTCTGTTATGGAAACAGAGCAGTTGTTTTCTGGGAGCTCGGTGTATCTAAAACGCCCGTAGTCGTAATACTGAACGCTGTAGTCGACACTGTCCAGTACTGCCTCGTTGTCCTTGTACATTGCCAGCAGGGCAGCATCTTTGCCAATACCGCCGCCGTCACCGCCGACAGAGGAAAGACCCAGGAGCGCGCCTGCGCCACCCAGTGAAAATCCTGCCCTGTCTCCGGGCTTTGGTTTGACCTCTATGACGGTGGTGGTTTTGTAGTATTTTGGCATCCTGTAGGCGACCACAGCCGTCAGAGCGGTGATCAGCAGAGTGATGAAAAAGATCGACCATTTGTATCTGCCGATAGTGGCGAAGAGCTCTCTGAGATCGATCTCGTCCTCTTCGATCATGGGCTGGATTGGGGTGTTGGGGTGTGTGGGCATCTGCATGACTCCTAGAGATCGTTGTATCTGACAAAAGGCAGCATGGCATCGGCTGCGAGCTTGAAGATCGGGGCGATATTGGTGCCGATGTCCTTCATACTGCTGGGTGCCACATAGATGACATCTCCGGGTCTGACCATCGTCGCGGTGTGGCTGAGCGAAGTAGGGTTGGTCAGGTCGACCAGTTCCAGCTTGGTGCCGCTGCCTTGCTTACGCAGGATCATGATCTGCTCTTTTTGGGCATAGTCGGAGAAGCCTCCCGAGGTGGCGATCGCCTGTAGCAGTGAGATCTGCTCATTGGGGAGGGGGATAGGACCTGCCTTTTTGACCTCACCGACAATAAAGGCCTTTTTGTTGAGGACTTCCAGTCTGACGCTGGATTTTTTGAGGTATCTGCCGTAGAGTGACTGGATCTTGCGTGAAGCACGGGGCTGGGTGAGGCCGGCGACCTGTACGGTACCGATCAGCGGGAGGTTGATGCGGCCGGTACTGTCGACCAGGATGCCAGTGTCGCCCTCTGTCCCCAGCTCGGGGTGTGCATAGACGGTGATCTCGACTCTGTCATGGGGTGCGATGCGATAGGCGAAATGCTTGCGGTAGTAGGTTTTGGGTGGTTGGGCTTTGGCCTGTGTCTCTTTTTGCTGGACGACATAGCTCTCCTGCAGGAGAGATTTGGAGCCGCAGGCGGTGAGCAGCCATAAAAATAGTATACCGAGTATCATAGAATATCTGTTCAAAGAGTCACCCCTGTCATTATCAATGTAGAATTAAGATATTAGTATAGTCTATTTGTGGTTAGAGAGAAATGAACGGGGGAGTTGATTGGTTATTGTAGTATAATGTTAAAAACTTTTGGATAGCAGATGGAAAATAGAGAAAAAAATATCAGTCACAGCATTGTCGTGGGCAGGATCAACAGACTGGCGGTGACGCGAATCATAGAATTCGGTCTGGTGCTGCGCAACCATAACGGAGATGAAGAGGTGCTGTTGCCCAATGCCTATGTGACCGAGGAGATGCGGGAGCTGGGGCGGGGGATAGAGGTATTTGTCTATACTGACAGTGAAGACAGGCAGGTGGCGACGACGGAACGGCCGCTGGCGATGGAGGGGGAGTTTGGGATTTTTGAGGTGGTGGATGTCAGATCCTATGGAGCGTTTGTCAAGTGGGGGCTGCCCAAGGATCTCTTGGTGCCGCTCTCCCAGCAGAAAGCCTATTTCCGGATCGGGAAAAAGTATATATTGAGGGTGGCACTGGATGCGCAGACCGGCCGACTCTATGGCTCTCAGAAGATAGGGAAGTGGCTGGAGGATTCATATGGGCTGACAGCCAGCCAGAAGGTAGAGGCGCTGGTGATCGCAGAGACACCGATGGGCTACAAGATCATCATTGAGAACCGTTTTGAGGCGATGCTGTATACCGAGGAGATCTTTGAGCCGCTGGAGATCGGTGAGAGAAGGACGGTCTATGTCAAAAAGATCCGACCCGACGGCAAAGTGGACTGCTCTTTGCAGCCGATAGGGAAACAGGCAGCCGTCTCACAAGGGCAGAAGAGGGTGTTGGAGAGAGTGAAGGGTGCGGGTGGCTCTGTCTCTGTCACGACCAAAAGCAGTCCTGAGGAGATCGAGAGGCTTTTTGGGATGAGTAAAAAAGCATTCAAGGCAGCGGTGAATCTATTGATTTCCGCGGGCAGCCTGAAGCTGACCCAAGAGGGGTTGTCGCTGGTAGGTTAATCTCCCTTTGCTATACTACGGGTATCTGATTACACAATACAAAGGATGAAAATATGGATCTGGGAACACTTTTGAATATGGGTGCAGAGTTGGTGCAGGGAAACAGTGATGAGGCGACAAGTGGTCTGGATACCGGCAGTATCGCTGATGCATTGGGCAGTCTGCTGGGTGGCGGAGAAGAGGGTGGACTGGATCTGGGTTCTATCGTAGGAAGCCTTGCCGGTTCTGCCGGTGAATCAGGCGGATTGATGGAGACGGTAGGATCGTGGATCGGCAGTGGTAAGAATGCGGCAATAGCACCCGATCAGATCAGTGACCTGTTGGGCAGCGACAAGATATCCGCTTTTGCAGAGAGTCTCGGGATCTCGCTGGACAGTGCCAAACAGGCATTGGCGGATGCGCTCCCTGAAGTGGTCAATCAGGCTACACCGGAGGGAGACAGCGACATGCTGGGCGGTTTGCTGGCATCAGTCGGAGGTGTCGAAGGCGCGATGGGTATGGTAGGCAAACTGTTTGGACGATAGTTTTCAGTGTGAAAACACACCTAGTCCTTTTTCTTTTTTTACTCTCTGTACTGGAAGCCAAGACCCTCAAGATCGCCTCCTACAATGTTGAAAACCTTTTCGATATGCAGTATTCCGGACTGGAGTACAAGGAGTATATTCCGGGAAGGCACCAGTGGACAGCGCCGATCCTGGTCAAAAAACTGCAACACACCGCAGAGGTGATCTGCGATCTGGACGCCGATGTAATCGCCCTGCAGGAGATAGAGAACGACCGGATACTGGAGAGACTCCAGCGTGTACTGAAGCGTGTAGGCTGCCGCTACGGGTACCGCGCGATCACCGATACCAAACGCACGGCGATACACACCGCACTCCTCTCCAAGATCCCCCTCAAAAAACATAGAGATGTCGTGATCTCCCGTCACGGCAGGCATCGCAGTATCCTGGAGGTGGATCTCAAGCTGGAGCCATCTCTCAAACTTTTTGTTAATCACTGGAAATCCAAGGCAGGACCGGAGAGCGGGCGGATCGTCTATGCCAAGGCCTTGAAGCATCGTATCGACGCACTGCCCAAAGGCAAAGCCTATGTGATCTTGGGGGATTTCAATGAGGACTACCGTGAATACCAGACCATTAAACCCAAACATAATGATACGGGCGGCAGGACGGGCATCAACCATGTTCTGAAGACGATTCGGGGGCAGGAGTTGGTCAGACTGCACGCTTTTGAGGAAGGATACCACTACAACCTCTGGCTGGAGCTTCCCCGCTATGCCCGTTGGAGCCATAATTTTTTTGGCGACAAGGAGGGGATCGATGCGATTATCATCCCTGCCTCTCTGCATGACGGCAGAGGCTGGGAATATCAGGAGGGCTCGTTTGGGGTCTTCAAGCCCAAGTATCTGTTTGGCAGGCGGGGGAGGATCAAACGCTGGGAGTACAGCCATAGTAAGCATAGGGGTAAGGGGTATTCGGATCATCTGCCTGTCTATGCTTCCTTGGTATTGGGCAAGGAGGGGGTGCGGATAGACAAGGGAGGTATATGGGGGAAGGTGTTGTCTCTGTTTTCCTTTGATGCGCCCACTGCAGCGCCCCCGCAGCAGATAGTGCAGCAACATGTAGTCAGCCAGGCTCCCGAAGCGGTGAGTATAGGGACTGTGATCACGAGGGAAAAGATCACAGTCCCTGTCCGGCTGACTGATGTGAAGGTGATCTGGAAGCATCGGGATTCTGCGATCATCAAGCAGTCCGCAGAGGGTAGGGCGATCCTGCTCTATCGCTGTGCCGAGGCGCTCAAGGCAGGCAAGCGCTATACACTCACAGTCTATCAGAAAAAGCGCTACAAAGGGCTGGATGAGCTGACGGATATCAGGGTGGAGCAGACACTGGGAACGGTAGATGTTTCTGCCTATCTGCGTGCTTTCAGCCCTGCCCTGATGCAGGAGAAACGCTTTGTCAATGAGGTGGTTTCCGGTATAGAAGGACGCTATCACAAGCACAAGATCATCCTCCACGGCACTGCCTGTCCACTCTACTTCAAAAAAGGGCTTACGCGACCCAAAGAGGGGCAGAAAATCAGGATACTCAGAGCGCAAATTGGTTATTATAAAAACCATAACGAACTGGTGATCTGGAACCCTGAAGATTATCAGATACTGGAGTGAGTCATGGAATATTACCTATGGATACTGGCCTTTCATGTGATGAGTTTTGTGAGCTGGATGGCGATGCTGTTTTATCAGCCAAGGCTCTTTGTGTATCACAGCGAGCACGGAGACAATGAGGGCTTTGTCAAAGTGGTACAGCGACAGGAGTATATCCTCAACAAAGCGATCGGTACACCTGCCATGTGGGCAACGATCCTCTCAGGGTCTATGATGCTCTATCTGAATCCTGGTCTGCTTTCTCAGGGCTGGATGCTGGCGAAATTGACCCTTCTTGTCTTTTTGATAGCCTACCATTTTTCACTCGAAATGCACCGGAAAAAACTGAAAGAAAATGCGCACTACAAACCGGGTGTTTTCTATCGCTTCTACAATGAGGTGCCGACACTGCTGATGATCGGTATCGTGATATTTGTGGTCATCAAGCCATTTTAGTTATAATGACGTAAAAAAAGAAGGATTTTTTATGCAATTACCACCGCTTACAATTCCCCAGGTGCCACTACCCTTTGAGATACCCGGGATGATTCATCCTCTGTTTGTTCACTTTGCGATCGCCTTGCCTCTTCTGGTGCTGATCATTGAGCTGATCAACCTCTTTTCCAAAAAGCGGACACTGGGTGTATTGAGTTTCTTTTTGATGCTTTTGATCACCGGAATATTTGTGGCTGCCTACCTGACCGGCGTGACAGACGGCAAGGCTGCCAAAGCATTTTTGAGTCCGGAGGCCAAAGAGATGCTGGCTGCACACAAGCAACTGGGTATCTATCTGGTTTACGCCTCGGGCATTCTCCTCCTGTTCAAGCTTTTCAGCGTACTGGTCCGAAAAACACCTATCAGGATACTTTTTTTTCTGGTGCTGGTCCTCTTTGTGGCAGCAGTGCTTAATGAAGGAAAAAAAGGCGGCGCACTGGTCTATCAGTATGGTGTCAATGTCAAATCCGTGCCTGCCATAGGAAACCCTCCTCAGGTAGAAAAAACAATAAGGTCTGCAGAGACAAAAGAGAAGAACAGTACAGTAACCGATACCGTGTTGCCTGAAACTGTCATAGAAAAGGAGGCCGTATCACTCCAAGAGAAGGCAAGCACACTCTCTCCTGAAGTGGAACAGCCAAAAACAGAAGCTCCAAACACTGAAGGGAATGCCAGTCGCTAGAGCTATGGAGGAGGCAAAGAGACCCTTGGTCTCAAGCTATCCTTGGTAGTACCTATCGAAGCTGCTAGCAAATCCTTCATCGAAATATTCACCGTAGTATCCAATCACAAGAAGAAGCGCCAAGATCGATCCTATCAGCAGGACGATCTTGGCATAGCTATAGGGGCGCTCTCCGGTGATGATGCCGCTTTGACCGTTGATAGCATAGTAGTAGTTTTTACCTTTGAATTGGAAGTGGGTAGCCCAGACTGGGAAAAGGTTGTTTTTAAATGTAGCGTTGGCATAACGGGTCTGCATGTGATCGATCTGCTGCCTGTCTCCGCCTATATCCCTGTGGATATCTCCCCTGATGATGGCATGCATCTTGCTCTGTGCCATCTCGAATCCATTGTCCAGACCGATGCTATACTCTTCTGACTCAAAGCCGCTGAGGTAGCGTGGATCAAAGGGCTGAGACCGGCTGGTGTCCCAGCCGCCCAATGCACCCAGAATTTTGCGTGAAAGGGTCTCACCGGCCTCTATGGTGACATCATCAAAATATCTTCCGACCCTACCCTGGGCAGGTGTCCATCTGATCCTGGGCTCCTGCACCTCCACGAGCTGTTCTCTGCCGTTTATGATCCGTCTCTGACGTACTGTGACATAGTAGATATCTCCCCTTTGACCCTGATAGGAGGTCGTGGTGGCGGCATCATAGGTCCAGTAGGGAAGGTAGTATCCGGTAAGTTTCTTGTCTGTATCTAGCAGTTTTTTCAGTGCCGTAGGAGCAAACCAGAGTGAATCGATCCATTGGGCGAAGATCGTTTTGGCCTGTTTTTGTGTGATCTCAAAAGGGAGGATTGCCTCAGGTGTGATAGGGTTGACAAAGTCGGTGATTGCTGGCGTATCGCAGTAGGGGCAGCGGGTGCCAACAGAGTAGGGGGTCAGCGTAAAGATGCTGCCACACTTTTGGCAGGTCACCTCTTTGCTAATCTCTTTGGGGGCATAGTGTTCCAATGTTTTGAGTGCAGTGTGGAGATCAAACTCTTCGATGAGACTGTCTGTAGGCACTATCTCGGTGCTGCTGCCGCAGAATGCACAGGCGAGCTTCCCCGTGGCGGGGCTGAATCTCAAAGGGGCGCCGCAACTGGAACAGGTAAAACTGATCGGAGTAAAACGCATCATGCCCTAGTGGTTGATAGGAGGCGGCATATGTACAAAGAGCTCGGAAAATACGCTGCCTGCCTTTTTCCATCCGTCAAAATCCTCTCTCCAGACAAAGGTCTCTCGGCTGAGCGTACCCTCTGCCAGCAGCTCAGCAAGCCCGTCAAGGGTATAGGGGCCATTCGCTTTGCCCTCGAGTGAGATATAGATGTTCTCTTTGGAGGGGGGCGGTGGTGGTGTGCGCTGTGTTTGTGGCTCTGTCTTCATGCTTTCAGCCATCTGCTGTCCCATCCCCAATCCTGCGCCCATACCTACCATATCGCCCATAGAGCCGTTGGCATTGCCCATGGCATTGCCGGTCTGGTATTTGAGATGGGCATCTAGATCACCGGTGATCTCTCTGCTGGTGCGTTTGTCGATCGCCTCCTGTACTTCTTCTGGCACAGAGATGTTCTCTACCAGTATTTTGGTGAGCTTGAGCCCATATTCGCTGAAGTAGGGGGTGATCCCCTCTGTGATATGCTGACCGAACATCTCATAGTTGGCAGCCAGATCCAGAATAGGTGTACTGTCTTCACCCAAGACCACTGCCAGTTTGGAGATAATGATGTTGCTGAGTTGTGTATCGACTTCATCAATAGTGAAGTGCCCGTCTGTACCGACGATCTCCCTCAGAAAAGCTTCCGGATCACTCACCTGTATCTCGTAGGTACCAAAGGCTTTGAGCCTGACCATACTAAACTCTGGGTCACGCACCATGATCGGTCCCCTGGTCCCCCATTTGAGATCGGTGAAGCGTTTGGTGTTGACGAAATAGACCTCTGCTTTGAAAGGAGAGCTGAAGCCATGATCCCAATGCTGAAGCGTGGTCAGGACGGGGAGGTTTTGGGTTTCCAGTTCATAGGTGCCGGGTCCCAGTACATCCGCAATCTCTCCTTCGTTCACAAACACAGCCATCTGCGATTCCCGTACAATAAGCTTGGCGCCATATTTGATCTCGTTTCCCTGTCGCGGGAAGCGCCATACCATCGTATCTCTAGAGTCATCTGTCCAATCGATGACATCAATAAACTGTCCAAACAACCAACCCCATAATCCCATCTATGACTCCTTCGTTTCTGTAGGTTCCTGCTGAATCTCTTCTGTGATACTTACTTCTGCGGGGATCTCTTCCGCTTTGGCTTTGACTGCCATGAGGGCATTTTTGAGCTCTTTTTCGGTATGCTGCAGCTCCACCAGTGCCGCGGCTCTTGCCTTTTTTCCCTCTTCGGTGATCTTGATCGAGTCATTCAGGGTAGCGATCAGGGTTTCATTGGCTTTTTTGATACTGGAAATATCGAAGATCCCCCGTTCCATCTGCTCCCGTACTACTTGATTGGCTTCTCTGAGACCTTCGGCATTTTTTTCCAGCAGCTCATTGGTGAGATCAGCCGCCTCTTTGACGGCGATGGCAGCATCATGGCTGCGAAAGATGGTCACGGTCTGTGCCAGTTGATTGCGCCACAGGGGGACGGTGTTGACTAGGGTGGAGGTGATCTTGTTGATCAGAGACTTATCGTTTTCCTGGATCAGTCGGATCGAGGGGAGTGCCTGCATCGCAACCTGCCTGGAGAGTCTCAGGTCATGCACCCTGCGCTCCAGATCATCCCTGAATCCACGTATCTCTTTGAGTGCCTGGATGGTAAGCATCTCTTTGTCCGCTGCATTTTTTTCAAATTCAGGGATGATGCGTTCTTCCAGCTCTTCGCGTTTGGTTTCACCTGCTTTGATATAGAGCTCAAGACTGCGGAAGTACTCCAGGTTGGCCTCATAGAGTTTGTCCAGGGAGACCACATCGGTCATCAGGGTGCTTTTGTGCTTCTCTAGACTGTTGGAGATGAGGTCGATCTGATCTCTGACCTCTTCGTACTCCTGAACAAATTTGACAACAGGCTTGGTGAAGCCAAAAAGCTTCTGCCACCAGGCGAGTTTTTTGTTGGGATTGAACGCATCCATATCGAATCCGCGTATGGAAGCTACCATTTCGTTGAGCGCCGCACCAGCTTTGCCTGTTTGGTTGTTTCGGACACCATCGATCATACGGTTGGAGATACTATCAAGCTTCTCTTGTGCTTTGGAACCAAAGTAGATAATCGAGTTCCTGTCATTGGTATCCAGCTCCTTGAGTGCATCGAGGAGTGCCAGCTCCTCCCCCTCCATAACCTCGGGCAGATTCTCACTCTGTTCAACAACGGCAGCCTCTACCACCTCTTTTATTTTTGTTTCCATATATTTACCCTTTGTGTAGTTTAATGTTTGATCTGCTCTCTAAGCACATCGATATGTACATCCAAATCGAACTGGTTGTTTTCTTTGAGTTTCTGCAGCTCTTTATCAAATCTGCTCTCTACATCATTCAGTAGTCTATAGAGCCTCTCTCTGGTTTTCGACCCAATATCGCTTTCATCCAGTTGCGTATAGGCATTGACGACTTTGGCGATACCATCGATATAGACGATCAGAAACTTTCTGGCGACCCGGATATCCTTGGGATCCTGTTGAATGACTTCAAGGATCGTCTCTGCCTTCTCTGTTGCCAGAGTGAATTTTGTGGTCAACGCTTTGTCTGTGATTTTTTGTGTAGCATTTTTAATCTGCTTGAGTTTTTTTGCTGCTTCATGCAGTGTCTCCAGCACAAGTTCGGCGGAGATGCCGTCTATGTTTCCCAGTTTGTCTTCTCGAGGATCGGATCCATAATAGAGAGTGAAGCCTACTGGTGCGAGGATGCCGATAAACAGTGCCGACAACAAGGGCTTGCCACCTACAAAAAAGCTGAGATAGAATGTGCTGATGCCCAGACCCAGAGCAGCAAGCTGCAGATAAGGTATACCGGGTGCTTTAGCGTGTATTGCCTGCATGTAGGTATACTTTTGGCTGACCCCTTTGTTTGCCAGAGCCAGGCTTCCTGAGAGTAGGAGAAACCCCACTCCTTTGAGTAGAAATCCACTATAGTCACCGGAAAAGAGTGATGTTGCCACAGAGACAAAGAGAGGAACCAGAAAGAGATAGAGCAGTGTACCTTTGGGAGGCTTGATGCTCTTGCTTCCGCTGATGCGTTTGGTCTTTGACATGTGTTGCCTTAGAATGTACTGCTGATACTGCTACCCAGCGCATAAACCAGGAAGAGTAGTCCAAATAATTTCATATAATCCATACCCAACCCTCTTTTTTGGTGATACTGTCTGCTTTATTCTATCGAAAGATCATTAATATGGGGTGCTGACAGAAGTATCTATTTGTAGTTTTTAATGGCTTTCTCCAGTATCTCTGTAGCCGCAGCCTTGTCTTTGAAGCCGGAGACCTTGACCCACTTGTTGGGCTCTAGCATCTTGTAGGTTTCAAAGAAGTGTTTGATGCGGTTGCGTGTGTGCTCTGGAAGGTCTTTGAGATCTTGTATCTCTTTGTATCGAGGGTCGATCTTTTCTGTAGGTACGGCCAGCAGCTTTTCGTCTCCGCCTGATTCATCTTCTGTCATCAATACCCCGACGAGACGGCATTTGATCGTACATCCGGCCTGTAGTGGATAGTCGCAGAGCACCAAGATATCTGCCGGATCACCATCATCAGAAAGTGTATTGGCGACGAAACCATAGTTGGCAGGGTAGTGTACAGCGGAATAGAGTACTCTGTCCACAGCGATACAACCGGCCTCTTTGTCAAATTCATACTTGATAGTAGAGTTTAGTGGTACCTCGATGATCGCTATCACTGCATCTGGATTGTCACCGTGACCAATTTTTGAAATGTCCATGTTTGTTTCCTGAATGTGTAAATTTTAGTCTTGAATCATAACACAAAGTGGATTAAGCGCAGAAACAGAGAGGATTTGATTTGCCCTATAAGAAAGACTCGAATGCGCGCATGGCACGCCTGAGTGCTTTGTAGTCAGGACAATGCTTTTCCACCAGTAGCCAAAATGCAGCTGCATGATTTTTGTGTAGGATATGCGCGAGCTCATGAATGACGACATAAGCGATCACCGGTTTTGGCAGCATCATGAGTCGTGTATTGAGTGAGAGTCTGTTGTGGGCGGAGCAGCTTCCCCATCTGCTTTTGTTGTGTCTATAGGTGATCTGGGCGGGGAAACAGTGCATCTGCGCGGCGTACTTCTCCACCATTGGCGTGATCACTATCGGGCAGCACTTTTTGTAGTAAGCATCTCTCAGGGAGACCAAGGTCTCATGCCTTGCCGGATGGGGGAGAGAAAAAGAGGCAATCCCATTTTCTATCTCCATGCTCCCTTCTTTGGAAATAGTGTCATGGTGTATGTGGATAGGGTATGCTTCTCCCAGCAGGTGGACACGGGCATCCTTTTTGCCAAGATCCTGCTTTTGCTCCGTACGGGAGAGATGTTTCTGGATCCATGCACTTTTGGATCTGACGAATTGTTCGATCTGCTCTTCTGGAACCCTTTGGTTGGCAGAAACATAGACTTTTCCCTCTCTGATACGCAGGTACAGATGTCTGATATGAGGTTTTCGGATCACCTGATAGTCAAAGGTGCATCGGTGCGGTTCAGGTATCATTGAGACTATAGTAGATATCCTTCTCCTCCAGTGCAGCCGTGTATTTGCCAAAGGCTGATTCTGCCTCCTTTTGGCTGCGTGAGGCAACAGAGATTGTGGTTTGCCAGCCATCTGTCATGAGCTTGGGAAGTGAGGAGAACTCTACACTGTCTGGCATCTGCTCCATGATCGGAATCAGTTCGCCTTCTCTGCAGAGTGCGGTCAGGGTATAGCGGTAGAGGGGCTGCCTTTTGGCAAAGTGCTTGGAAAGGATCGCACCCACCATGGGGTGGCTCATCTCAGGAAAACCCGGCATGAAGAAGTAGCGGTCATCCAGAGAAAATGCCGGCATATTGTTGACTGGGTTCTTCAGGAGGTCAGCTCCGGGTGGCAGCATGGCCATACGGCGTGCATGTGGGTATTTGGCAGTATTGATATTTGAGGAGATGATCGCGTCTGCCTCTGTATGTCTTGAGAGTGTGCCGTCTCTGAGTGCCACAGAGGCACAGTGACGGGTATGGTCATCCGGGGTAGAGCCGATACCCCCAAAGCTGAAAAGTACCGCATGAGGCTGAGACTGGATGAAGCGGATCGTCTCAATGATGAGTGCGGGATCATCCTCGATGGTGAAGCTTCCGGCGAGTTTTTGCCCATGCTCCAGCAAGGTGTTGCTGACAAAACCAAAGTGCCTGTCCTGCCTTCTTCGGTTGAGGATCTCAGTACCGATAATGAGGGCGAAGAAGGCAGGAGAGTCCATAGAAATCTACTCTTTGATATAATTTTTGAGCTTCCTGCCTACCTTGGGATGCTTAAGCTTTTTGATGGCAGAGGATTCGATCTGTCGTACGCGCTCACGGGTCACATTGAGCTCTTTACCGATCTCTTCGAGGGTACGGTCGCTGGCATCCTCCAGCAGTCCAAAGCGCATGCGTACCACGGCTTCTTCCCGATCGTTCAGCTGATCTAGCACATCATCGATCTGCTTGTTGAGGTCGTCATTCATCACTGCATCGGTCGGACTGAGGGTGTTGCGATCCTCGATGAAGTCGCCGAAACGACCATCATCCTCATCTCCTACCGGTGTCTCCAGTGAGACAGGTTCTTTGGTGATTTTGATCACATTTTTGACCTTGTCCACGGTGAGGCCCACCTCTTCCGCGATCGTATCCAGATCAGGCTCTTTGCCCGTCTCTTGCAGGTGCTTTCGGATGATCTTGTTGATACGGTTGATCGTCTCGATCATATGGATGGGGATACGGATGGTTCTGGCCTGGTCGGCGATAGCACGACTGATCGCCTGACGGATCCACCAGGTGGCATAGGTAGAAAACTTGTACCCCTTTTCATACTCAAACTTATCTACCGCCTTCATCAGGCCGATATTGCCCTCCTGGATTAAGTCGAGGAAGGGCAGACCCCTGTTGGTATAGCGCTTGGCAATAGAGACGACCAAGCGAAGGTTGGATTTCCCCATGCGTGTTTTGGCTTTCTCACTTCGGGCTTTTCCAATATGGATCTGGTTAAGAATCTCTTCGAGCTTTTTGGGATCGAGATTAAAGCTGTCTTTACTGGCCTCTTGCGTCTCAAAGAGTTTTTTGATCTCTACATAGGTGCTGACCATAGTCGTCTCTGGTACAGCATTGATGATATCCTCTTTGTCCATTTTGATAATATTGTCGAGTATTTTCTGATGGTTTTCTCGGAGCGTATCGTTGAAGAGCTGAAGTTTGTACTCGAGTCTTTTGAGTTCCACTTCAAAACCGTCATCGCTTTTGAGTGCTGTCTCCATCGCTTTTACCAACTCATTGATAAGCTTGGAGGTGGGACCGAGGTTGAGCAGGGCATTCTTGAGTTGATCTTTTTTAAACGCGACCTTGAAGCGTTCGTGAAAGTTTTTCTCTTCATCGTTTGGGGCACTCTCGATGGATTTTTGCATCTCATTGCGTGCTTTGATCCAATCTTTTTTGGTCTTTTCCAAATACTTGAAGCTCTCCACGACCTGGTTGACTCTTTTATTGTCTCCCTTTGTGGCCTCTGTACTCTCTGCAGACTCTTCTCCATCATCGTCATCATCGTTACTGCTGTCTTCGAAGCTCTTAAAAAGCTCTTTGACACGGCGTTCCCGGTTGAGCAGTGGTTGCTTGTAGTTAAGGATATAGTCTATGAGGTAGGGCACGGAACAGATCGCATCAATAATAATATCTTCGCCCTCTTCGATCTGCTGTGAGAGCTCCACCTCCTCCTCTTTGGTCAGTAGAGGAATTTTGCCCATCTCTCTGAGATACATACGCACAGGAGAGTCAGATCTGCTCCATTCGAGGAGCTCCTTCTCTTTGGTCATATCAAAGGAGTCCTCTTCGTTGCTTTCTGCCTGCTTTTTGCGTGCCGCCTCTCTCTGCTTGAAGGCTTTTTCGGTCTGTGCTTTTGCAAATTCTGAAGCTGAGAGGATCTTGACACCCTTGCTGCTGGCAAGTTTGGCTATTTTTTTGGTTTGCGCAGCGGTGATCTGCTTGTCAAACTCCCTAGCGATATTTTCAAAGGTAAGCAGGCTGCCCTTTTTCTTGCTATTGAAGAGTGCTTCAATTTTTTTCATACTGTCTTTTGCTGCCATAGGTACGGACTCCTGTAAAAGTGTTTCGTAGTGGTTCTGTTTCTCTGAATTAGAGGGGATTATACCCAAAAAAGTTTAATTTCGAATTTCCTCTACCCGGTCGAAGCATACATAAGGCTCTTTATTCTTTTTTGGCTATAATCGCATACATATTTACTGCACCTACGGGGTGCCAAAAGGAGTGACTTTGCAAGGAAAAGTTTGGAAATTTGGTGACAATGTCGATACGGATCTGATTATCGCAGCACGCTATCTCAATACCAGTGAGCCGAGTGAACTGGCAAGATACGTCATGGAGGATGCCGATCCGGCTTTTGTCAGCAAAATGTCTCCCGGCGATATTATCGTAGCGGGCGAAAACTTTGGCTGTGGCTCCTCCAGGGAGCATGCACCTATCGCGCTAAAGGCAGCAGGTATTGCTGCTGTGATCGCTCCGACTTTTGCGCGTATCTTTTATCGCAATGCCTTCAATATGGGGCTGCCGATCTTTGCGCTGCCCGAAGCAGGAGAGATCGCAGAGGGTGATCTGGTGCGTATCGATATGCGCAGCGGGGAGGTGATCAACGAGACCCAGCAAAAACGCTATAAATTTACCCCGATTCCAGCATTTATGCAGGAGCTTGTAGATGCAGGCGGGCTGATCGCCTTTGCACAAAAAGAGATAGCGGAGGCAGCAGATGAGTAGAAGCTATACGATCGGTGTGATCAAGGGTGACGGCATAGGCCCCGAGATCATAGATGAGGCGATCAAGGTGCTAGATGCCGTGGCGGTAGTCGAGGATATCAACTTTGCCTACAAAGAGATGCTCATGGGAGGTATCGCTATCGATGAGACGGGTGTGCCGCTTCCGGATGAGACGATCAAGGGGGTCAAGCAGTGCGATGCGGTACTTTTCGGTGCGATCGGAGGCTCCAAATGGGATGGGCTGGAGAGACACCTTCGCCCGGAGAGTGGCTTGCTCGGTCTGCGCAAGGAGATGGGTACCTTTGCCAATCTGCGTCCCGCCACGGTCTACGATGAGCTGGTCAATGCCTCTACGCTCAAGCCCGAGGTACTCAAGGGTGTGGATATCATGGTCGTGCGTGAGCTGACCGGCGGTATCTACTTCGGGCAGCCCAGAGAACAGCTGGACGACAGAGCCTACAATACGATGATCTATACCAGAGAAGAGGTACTGCGTATCGCCAAAGTAGCGTTTGAGATTGCCATGCAGCGTGACAAGCACCTCTGTTCTGTGGACAAAGCCAATGTACTAGAGGTCAGCCAGTTCTGGAGAGATATCGTCGAGGAGGTGGCAGAGGGCTATCCTGAGGTAGCGCTTTCGCATATGTATGTAGACAATGCAGCGATGCAGCTGATTCGTGATCCCAAGCAGTTTGATGTGATCCTGACAGGCAATATCTTCGGGGATATTCTCTCGGATGCTGCCAGTATGTTGAGTGGTTCGATTGGGCTTTTGCCCAGTGCAAGCACAGGAGAGGGCGTGGGGCTGTTTGAGCCTATTCATGGCTCAGCACCGGATATTGCGGGGCAGGGGATTGCCAATCCGATCGCTACGATCGCCAGTGCGGCGATGATGCTGCGCTATGCATTGGGAGAGCAGTCTGCAGCAGACAGGATCGATGCGGCGATCAAGCTGGCACTCTCCGAAGGATACCGTACCGGGGATATCGGTGCCTATGATGCCAAAGAGATCTGTGCTACCGAAGAGATGGGTGCTATCATCGCAAACTACGCCTCCAGAGAGTAGGGAAGGCATGGAAACCAAAGCAAGAGTACTGATCGAGTGTCAGGATGCCAAAGGGCTGGTGTACCGTATCTCCAAAGTATTTTTTGACAATGATCTCAATATAGACAACAACCGTGAGTTTGTAGACAAAGAGGCGGAGAAGTTTTTTATGCGTACCGTGGTGACAGGCAGATTTGAGCCTGCCACATTGCAAGAAGAGCTTCGCCGTATACT
>CAMZLC010000068.1 GCA_947311605.1 uncultured Sulfurovum sp. | reverse complement strand
CTTTTATATTGTATGTTGTTAAAATATTTGTCTTACTATTTAATTTGGTACGAATAATAAATAATGAAGTATAGTCAGTAGGGATAGCCAAATCATTAAGTGTTTGCTCGAAATCGGTATTCATTTCTTTGCTTTTTTTATTTTTTTTATATCCTTTGTACGCAGAAAATAGAAAAAACAAAAGCCCTATAACAAGAAGCACAACAATAATAAGTTTTGCCTTATCTAGACTTTCAAGATGTGCGATAATTCCACTCTTGTTATTGTCTTTAAGTGTGGCACTCATTATGGTGCTATAAATTAGACCAAATGCACTAAAGGCACCTATGATATATCCGTACCAATTTTCTGCTCTGCTATCCCATAAATCCTTAATATAGGTTAATAGTTTTTGCCTGTCTCCTATATACAAATTGTTAGACATGAAAATTCCTTGATCTTAAGTGTATCATGAAGAATTATATCCTAACTCTTCCGAATAGTTAAGAAAAATATAGTAATTTGACATATTTTTGTTATTGTTTTTAAGTTTATATTATAATGACACTATAAAATTTAAAGGTGGATTATGAATAAAAGAAAGTTAAGTATTGGAGCGATAGCTAGTGCAATTGCAGTAGGTGCATATTACGTGGTTGTAGGTGGAGGGGCTTTAGGTCAAACTAAAGCGTATAATTACATGGGTGAATGTTCTATTTTATTGAGCTCTAAAAGCCCTGATGAAATAAGGTTATTTTTGGAAAAAATTAAAAATAATGAAAATCTCATTAAGTATTCTGATGCATCTGCTGGAACAGTGGCAATTATGGCAGGAGCCAAAGAAGTGAAAAATATTGGTATGGGTACACCATTAAAAATGTGCGCAGAAGAACTACAAAACAGATTAGATAAAATGAAGTAACTGTCAGCCAAACTGTCAGTAACTAACGCCCATTATCTACTGACATTTATATTTTTTTAGATACAATAAACTCTAACAAAGCCCTATATTATGGGGGCTAGAGCTATTTTTTCGATAGCCATCCGAGGGGTTCGAATCCCCCTCTCCCGGCCATCCATTTTAAACAATCCAACCCAAGTCCCAATACAGCGTAATCTGAGAGATTTTAAGCTATTTGCATATTCTTGTTTTCTTCTTCGGGTGCTTCATTCAAAATACTCCATTCATAGAATGGCATAGCTTCAAAAAGAATCTCGTTCAGTGTAAAACTATACTGATTGGAAACAGTGACGATAGTGATCTTGTGTATATGATGTTTCTGGTAGAGATGGATCTTGTTGTAGGCTTTTTGCCAGAAGCTCTCTTCGTTTTCGAAGGCTGAGGGCACAAGTAACTCATTCTCATGGATAAGATAGCCGTGGATTCCCAGCGCACGAAAAGGGATAGCGTGCTTGAACAGCGCCAACACCACCATGGCATCAAAGGTGATGGGGAAGGGTTGGGATTTGCTGAGGTATTTGGAGAGGGCAAAATCATAGAGGATCATTTTGCGTGCGCCTTTGCCCTCTGCATCTTCGACAAAGAGGATCAGTCCCTCTTGGGTGAAGCGATGGATAGTACGATAGACCCAGTCCTTGGAGATACGGAAATACTCTTTGGCATAGTTGTAGAGCTGATGAGTGGTTATATGGTGACCCTGATAGCGGGCAAGGATCAGCATGAGACGGCTCTCGTCTTCGCTGAAACTGGCATAAAAGAAGCTGCGCATCTGCTGGCTCAATGCGAGCAGGCTAACCTCAGTGACGAGGGGAAGCGTGCCTGCCTTGAGGAAACGGTTGAAGCTGGAGGAGGGAGAGGAGCTACGCTCGAAAGAGAGAAACTCCTCATAATCCAAGGGGTAGAGTGTGTAGGTAGGTAGATCTGTGGTAGGGAGTGCCTCCCTGCTGACCAATATCAATTGAAAGCATCTCGGGAGATACTCTAGAAATCCCTCATAGTAGTGATCCAGTACTAGCGTCTCTATCTGTTCCGCCTGGATAAATTTTTCTAGCGTATCACTGTCGATATCCTCGAGTGCGAAGATGGGGTCCTGGCAGTCTATATAGAGCCAGAACTCCTTGGGGAGTTCACTCAGATAGGAAAGTGTCAGCGCAGTCTTTCCTGTGCCTCTGGCACCGGTGAGTACAAAGGAGATGTCTTCGGGAAGCTGGAGTTTTCTGTCTCTGAAGAATGTGCTTTGGGGAGAAAGTTCTTGAAAGTATTCCAGAAGATGCATTTATTATTCCTCCTCATAAGGAAACGATTTTTTAAATAATAGCTATTTTGGGCTGAGGGTCAAGTAAATGCTAGAAACATTTGGGTATAATCTGCGTTCCTAAATTTAGTTGGGGGTTGAAAGACCCGTGTTTAGGCACTATGCCAACGAGTTCTTTAAAGGGTAAAAATGGAAAAAATTAGATTGAAGCTTAAAGCTTATGATCACCGAGTGTTGGATCGCTCTGTGGCATCTATCGTAGATGCTGTCAGACGCACAGGCGCTGAGATCATTGGTCCCGTACCAATGCCTAGCAAATTCAAACGCTACACCGTGTTACGTTCACCACACGTGAACAAGGACAGCCGTGAGCAATTTGAGATCAGAATTCACAGCAGAATGATCGATATCGTTTCCGCTACATCAGACACAATCGACTCATTGATGAAGCTCGATCTTGCGCCTGAAGTAGAGGTAGAGATCAGATCAATGGACAAGTAGGAGTAGGAGATGGAATTTATCGTAGAAAAAATTGGTATGAGTAGAACTGTCGACGTACCAAGTGTTCCTGTCACGCTTCTCAAGGTCGTTGAGACGAAAGTCTGTGAAGTCAGAGAAGATGGCAAAGCATTGGTGGCCTACCACAGCAGCAAGAAGATCAACAAGAGTATTGAGGGTCAGCAGAGCAAATTTGGTATCGCCAAAGAGTTTAACAAGTTTATGACAATTGAAGTAGCAGAAGGTACTGAGGCGGGTGATTTGAGCCCAGCAGCATTGACCGAGGCAGCAACAGTCAAAAGTTCATTCAATACCAAAGGTAGAGGTTTTCAGGGTGGCGTGAAGCGACATGGTTTCTCTGGCGGTCCAGCATCTCATGGTCACAGATTTGGCAGAAGAGTTGGCTCCATCGGTAACGCTGAGTGGCCCGGTCGCGTACAAAAAGGCAAGAAAATGCCTGGACAGTACGGAAATACAAAAGTCACAGCAAAAAATGAGGTGATCTCATTCGATGCTGATAACGGTATCTTGATCCTCAAAGGTGCAGTACCTGGACACAGAGGCGCTAGAGGCATGGTAAGGATAGTCAAATGAGTCAAACAACAGTGATTAAAATAGCAGATCTCCCAGAGGCGTTTTCGGAAGTACATCCGCATAACCTATGGCTCTACTGCAAGGCCTATGAGGCAGCAAACAGAGCCAACACAGCACAGACGAAGAACCGTTCTGCAGTCAGGGGCGGCGGGAAGAAGCCTTGGGCACAGAAGGGTGGCGGACGTGCGAGAGCTGGTTCTTTGCGATCTCCTATCTTTGTAGGCGGTGGTGTAGCCTTTGGTCCAAGCACCAACAGAAACTACTTTCAAAAAGTGAACAAAAAGCAAAAGCGTCTGGCGTTGATGCATGCCATTGCAGAAAAAGCAGCCAATGAGAAGCTTTTTGTCGTGGACAGCATCGTGCTTGAGTCAGGCAAGACAAAAGATGCCAAAGCCTTTGTCGCAGGATTTGAGCAGCGGGATGTACTGGTCGTCAAAGAGATGATCGATGACAAAACCTTCCTTGCATTCAGAAACCTTCGAGAGAGCTATTTGGTAGAAGAGAGTGAGCTCAATGCTTACCTTGCAGCTGCGTATCATGCAATCGTGATCGAGAAGTCTGTATTTGAAAAATTGACAAAAGAGAGTTAAGATGGCAGATATTACAGATATTAAAGCAATACTATATACAGAGAAGAGCTTGGATCTTCAAGAAGAGGGCGTCATCGTAGTGCAGACTACACCAAGAATGACAAAGAATGGACTCAAAGAGGTATTCAGAGAGTATTTTGATATCAAACCTTTGAAAGTCAACTCTATGAGAGTGCCAGGCAAGGTCAAGCGATTTAAGGGTATTGAAGGAAAAAGACCGAACAGCAAAAAGTTCTATGTCAAGCTTCCAGAAGATGCAAAAATCGAAAGCCTAGCGGTATAAGGGAGAGAACATGGCAATCAAATCATATAAACCAACCAGTCCGGGCAGACGATACATCACGAACCTGGACAGTGGCGACATCACTGCGAAGGCAAGCGTAAGAGCACTGCTCAAAAAGCTTCCGGCACATGCAGGTAGAAACAGTAATGGTAGAATCACTTCTCGTCACAGAGAAGCAGGCGCAAAGAAGCTTTATAGAATTATTGACTTCAAGCGAAACAAGTTTGGCGTAGAGGGCACGGTAGCAACTGTTGAGTACGACCCCTATAGAAACTGTAGAATCTGTCTTGTAAAATATACAGATGGCGATAGGCGCTATATCCTCAAGCCAAAAGGTCTTGAGGTCGGCGATAAGATCATGGCTGCCGAGAGCGGACTAGATATCAAGCCAGGCTTTACTATGAAACTCAAGAATATCCCCGTGGGTACCTTGGTCCATAATATTGAAATGAACCCTGGACAGGGTGGAAAGATCGCCAGATCTGCCGGTGGCTATGCACAGATCATGGGTAGAGATGGCAAGTACGTCTCTCTTAGACTGCCAAGTGGCGAGATGAGATATATCCTTGGTGAGTGCCTGGCTACGATCGGTACTGTAGGCAACGAAGACTACTCCAATATCGTTGGCGGTAAAGCAGGACGCAGCAGACACAGAGGCATCAGACCTCAGACCAGAGGTTCTGCAATGAACCCGATCGATCACCCACATGGTGGTGGTGAAGGAAAGACAAACTCCGGCAGACATCCTGTCTCTCCATGGGGTATGCCAACCAAGGGCTATAAAACTCGCAAGAAAAAAGCGAGTGACAAGCTGATCATATCAAGAAAAAAGAAGTAAGGGGTTAGCATGGCTAGATCATTAAAAAAAGGTCCATTTATTGATGCACACCTTATGAAAAAAGTGCTCAAGGCAAAAGAAGAGGGCTCAACGAAGCCTATCAAGACATGGTCAAGACGCTCAGTGATTTTCCCTGAGATGATCGGCTTGACACTCAATGTGCACAATGGCAGAAAATTTATCCCTGTGTTTGTCACGGAAAACCATGTCGGATATAAGCTCGGTGAATTTGCACCGACGCGTACCTTTAAGGGTCACAAAGGTTCAGTCCAGAAGAAGGTGGGGTAATGAGTAAGGCAACACTAAAATTTATTAGAGTTTCTCCGACAAAAGCAAGATTGATTGCCAGGGAAGTTCAGGGAATGAATGCAGAGCTGGCTCTGGCTGCTTTGGAATTCATGCCAAACAAGGCTGCTGGTATCATTGCCAAGGTGATTGCATCCGCGGTTGCCAATGGTGATTTTGAGCCAGAAGAGGTCATCATCACTTCGTGCCGCGTGGATAAAGCAGCGGTCATGAAACGATGGAGACCGAGAGCCAGAGGTACTGCTACCCGTATCATCAAGCCAACGGCGCACATCTTCGTAGAGGTGACAGAGGGCTCGGCAGTAGAGAGCGCAAAGGCAGCAGCAAAAGAGGCTACTAAAAAGGCAGCACCTGAAGCAGAAAAGAAAGCCGCAGGAAAACCTGCAGCTAAAAAAACTGCCGAAAAGAAGCCTGCTGACAAAAAGACAGTAGCCAAAAAAGCTGCAGCAAAAGATGATGACCTGACCAAGATCAAAGGGATCGGCAAGGTCTATGCTGCAAAACTTCAGGCCGAAGGCATTGAAGGCTTTGAAGCCGTGGCAAACATGACGCAGGAGCAGATCGATATGATGGAAGAGAAGTACAGCTTCAAAGGCGACTTCAAAGACTCAATCGCAGATGCCAAAAATTTCGTAACTAAAAAGGAGGCGTAAGTATGGGCCAGAAAGTCAATCCAATAAGCCTTAGACTTGGGATCAACAGAAACTGGGAATCACGATGGTTTCCGGCAAAAGGGAGAACCTCTGAATTTATTGCGGAAGATTACAAGATCAGAACTTTCCTCAAGAAAGAGCTTTTCTACGCAGGTGTAAGCAATATCATCATTGAGAGAACTGTCAAGAAGATCAGGGTCACGATCGTCACAGCCAGACCCGGTATCATCATTGGTAAAAAAGGTGCGGATATCGAGAAACTCAAGGCAACATTGGTCAAAATGATCGGCAAAGATGTGGCATTGAATATCAAAGAGGAGAAAAGACCTCAGGCATCTGCACAGTTGGCTGCTGAAAATGTGTCCACACAGCTTGAACGAAGAATCGCATTTAGACGTGCGATGAAAAAAGTTATTCAGGGCGCGCTGAAGTCTGGCGCGAAAGGGATCAAGATCCAGGTTGCCGGCAGACTTGGCGGCGCCGAGATGGCAAGAACGGAATGGTATCTTGAGGGAAGAGTGCCGCTACATACGCTGAGAGCAAAAATCGATTATGGTTTCGCCGAAGCACAGACAACGTATGGCATCATCGGTATCAAAGTATGGATCTTCAAGGGGGAGGTGCTCCAGAAGGGTATCCAGGCTGAGCCAAAAGAGAGCAAAGGTGGACGAAGACCTGCTAGAAAGAGAGGTGAATAATCATGCTAATGCCAAAAAGAACCAAGTGGAGAAAGATGCAAAAAGGTCGTAGTCGCGGCAAATCATTCCGTGGCAACAAGATCGAGTTTGGCGACATCGCACTGAAAGCAACAGAAGGCGGAAGGATCGATTCACGCCAGATCGAAGCGGCACGTGTCACCATGACAAGAAAAGTCAACAGAACAGGCAAAACATGGATCCGTGTTTTTCCAGACAAGCCGTTGACTGCCAAGCCACTCGAAACACGAATGGGTAAAGGTAAAGGTGCTGTAGATAAGTGGGTCATGAATATCAAGCCCGGAAGAATTATCTTTGAAATGGCGGGTGTAGAAGAGACACTTGCAAGAGCAGCATTGACTCTGGCTAGACACAAGCTTCCATTCAAAACAAAAATTATCACACTAAAGGATAGTAATGAAATATACTGATATTAGTGACAAGAGTGTGACGGAACTGACTGCACTGCTCAAAGAGAAGAAGCTTGAAATTTTCACGCTGAAAGCAAAACTCAAGACAATGCAGCTCACCAATACAAGTGAGCTAAGAGATGCGAAAAAAGATATCGCACGAATCCAGACAGCGTTGACCGCTGCCAGATCTAAGTAAAGGGTAAAGCATGCCAAAAAGAGTAATAACAGGAACAGTGATCAAGAAGGCCGGCGATAAGACGGCCACTGTTTTGGTTGAAAGAAAAGTACTTCACCCAAGATATCACAAAACTGTCAAAAGATTTAAGAAATACCTTATTCACGATGAGAAGAATGAGATCAATGTTGGTGATATGGTTTCTGCCATAGAGTGCCGACCACTCTCCAAGAGCAAATCGTTCCGTCTTCTTGAGATCACGAAGAGAGGAGAGGTGTAATGATTCAAGGATTTACAAGATTGACCGTTGCTGATAATAGTGGCGCCAAAGAGATCATGTGCATCAAAGTCTTGGGCGGATCCAAGCGAAGATATGCATCTGTAGGTGATGTCATCGTCGCCTCTGTCAAAAAAGCACTTCCGGACGGAAAAGTCAAGAAGGGCAAGGTCGTAAAGGCAGTGGTTGTCCGAACGAAAAAAGAGATCCAGAGAGAGAACGGTTCGCTTATCAGATTTGATGACAATGCCGCTGTAATTTTGGATGAGAAAAAAGAGCCTATTGGTACACGTATCTTCGGCCCTGTCAGCAGAGAGATCCGCTATGCAGGCTTTATGAAGATTGTATCGCTTGCACCGGAGGTATGGTAATGGCCAAGAAGTTTAAGATTAAAAAAGGTGACCAAGTCATGGTCATTGCAGGTGAAGACAAGGGCAAAACAGCAGAGGTACTCAAAGTACTGACCAAAAAAGATGCTGTGATTGTCGCAGGATGCAAGATAGCCAAAAAGGCTGTCAAGCCGAGTGAAGAGAACAAAGAAGGCGGTTTCATGAATGTTGAAATGCCTATCCATATCTCCAATGTAAAAAAAGTAGAGGGCTAATATCATGAGCAGAATGAAGCAGAAATATCATGACATCGTTCCTGCCCTTCGTGAAGAGCTAGAGATCAAAAATGTGATGGAGACACCCAGACTGGAGAAGATAGTCATCTCCGTGGGTGCCGGTGAAGAGGGCAAGGATACGAAGCTTATCCAGAATATGGCGGACACTATTTCCCTGATCGCAGGTCAAAAAGCGATCATAGTAATGGCAAAGAAATCCGTGGCCGGATTTAAGGCTAGAGAAGGCGCTCCCAGTGGCATCAAGGTGACACTCAGGGGTGGAAACATGTATGACTTTTTCGATAAGCTTGTCTCTATTGCGCTCCCTAGAGTGAAAGACTTCAGGGGTACACCCAGAAAAGGCTTTGATGGTCGCGGCAACTATAACTTCGGTCTGGAAGAGCAGTTGATGTTCCCAGAAGTCGTCTTTGATAATATTATTAAAACACACGGTATGAATATCACGATCGTCACAAGTGCCGACAGTGATAAAGAGGCATTTGCACTTCTTGAGAAGTTGGGCATGCCATTTGCTAAAGGGAGAAAATAATGGCGAAAAAGTCAATGATCAATAAGCAGCAAAGAAAACCCAAGTTCGCTGTGAGAGCTTATACCAGATGTAACATTTGTGGAAGACCCCACTCTGTCTATAGAGATTTTGGTCTGTGCAGAATATGTTTAAGAAAAATGGCCTCTGAGGGTCAAATCCCCGGCATGCGTAAAGCAAGCTGGTAATGAAGGAGTAACAGATGATGACAGACATAATTGCAGACTCTCTTACTCGAATAAGAAATGCTGCAACAAGAAGACTCGACACGACGGTTCTTCTTCACTCAAAGACGATTGAGGCAATGGTTTCTATTCTTGTAGACAAGGGTTACCTTGAGAGTTATAGCGTAAAAGAAGAGGGCGTAAAAAAGACGATCAAAGTGGTACTGAAGTACGACGAGAAAGGCTTTACCGTAATCAATGAGATGAAAAAGATCTCTAAGCCAGGACGAAGAGTCTATAAGAGCAAGGATGAGATCCGAACATTTAAAAACAACTATGGAACACTGATCGTGTCTACCAGCAAGGGTGTGCTACCAAATGACGAAGCATACAAGCTTGGTACAGGCGGCGAAGTGCTTTGCAGTATCTGGTAAGGGGGTAGAAAATGTCAAGAGTTGGAAAAAACCCTGTCGCTATCCCTAGCGGTATTGAGGTATCTGTAGACGGCGTGGTAGTCGTAGTCAAAAAAGACAACGAAGAGAAGAGACTGGATACACACGGTAGAGTGGGTATCGAAGTCAAAGACAATGAAGTGGTGTTCTCAAGAGCAGGCGAAGACAAGCAGTCTTCTGCATACTGGGGAACCTATAGGGCATTGCTCGCAAACATTATGGAAGGCCTGGAGAAAGGTTTCAAAAAGTCTTTGGAGATCAACGGTGTTGGCTACAGGGCGGCCGTAAATGGCAAGACGCTTGAGCTTCAACTTGGATTCTCTCATCCTGTGAACTTTGAGATCCCTGAGGGGCTCACGATCACAGTTGAGAAGAACCTGATCCATATCAGTGGTACCGACAAGCAAACTGTCGGTCAAGCTGCAGCCGAGATTAGAGCGTTCAGACCACCAGAGCCGTACAAAGGCAAGGGCGTGAAGTACACCGATGAGACAATCATCAGAAAAGCCGGTAAAACAGCGAGTTAAGGAGCATAAATGTTAAAAAGTATTCAGAAGAGAAAAAACAGAGTCGCTGCACAACGCAAGAAACGCGTAAGGGCAAAGATTCATGGTACAGCAACGCTTCCAAGACTCACTGTTTTCAGATCCAACAAGCATTTTTATGCGCAGGCGATCAATGACGATACGGGCAATACACTTGCCTATGCGGATGGAAACAAGTTGGGGCTCAGAGCCACAAGAGAAGATGTCAAAAAAGTCGCTGCCGATATGGCAGAGAAGCTTAAAGCAGCAAGCATTGAGTCTGTTGTCTTTGACAGAAATGGGTATCTCTATCATGGTATCGTGGCATCATTTGCCGATGCACTTAGAGAATCCGGCATCAAGTTTTAAGGGAAGCTAAATGGAAAATATAAATAGAGAAGACTTCGAAGAAGCGATCGTAAATATTGGCCGTGTAACTAAGGTTGTCAAAGGTGGTAGAAGGTTTAGATTTACTGCATTGGTAGTCGTAGGTGACAAAAAAGGTACAGTAGGGTATGGTTTTGGTAAAGCAAAAGAGGTGCCTGATGCGATCAAAAAAGCAGTGGATGATGCATTTAAACAGCTGGTCAAAGTAAACATCAAAGGCACAACGATCGCACATGATATTGAGCACAAGTTCAATGCCAGCCGTATCATTCTGAAGCCAGCCAGTGAGGGTACGGGTACCATCGCTGGCGGTGCTGCTAGACCAGTGATCGAATTGGCGGGCATCAAGGATGTGATTGCCAAATCTATCGGATCTAACAATCCAAATAACCTAGTAAGATGTACGGTAGAAGCACTTACTAGAATCAAAGGTTAAGGAGCAGTTATGGGTTTGCATAATTTACAACCGGCACCAGGCTCTACTCGCAACAGAAAAAGAGTAGGTCGTGGTCAGGGTTCTGGTACAGGTAAAACTGCTGGACGCGGCAACAAAGGTCAGAAGGCCAGAAGCGGATACAGCCAGAAAAGAGGTTTTGAAGGTGGACAAATGCCACTCATCAAACGTGTGCCAAAAGTCGGATTTACTTCAAGGGTGATCAAGCCATATGTGATCAATGTGGAGAGAATCAAAGCAGTGGCGGCACTGGAAGAGATCACTCTTGAGAGCATTGCTTCTGTGCATAAGCTTGGCAAAACAGTCAAGAGAGTCAAACTGATCGGTGCATCCGCCAAAGCGCTTGCATCCAAGATCAAAGACGACGCTGTTACCACAAGCGGGCGATAGTCATGGGAAATGCGCTAACTCAAAAAATCCTCATTACACTGGGGTTCCTTTTTGCTTACAGAGTTTTAGCCTATATCCCAGTTCCAGGTGTTGACCTGGATGTGATCAAGAGCTTTTTTGATCAGAACTCCAATAACGGTTTGGGGCTCGCCAATATGTTCAGCGGCGGCGCGGTCAAACGATTCAGTATTATCTCCCTGGGTATTATGCCCTATATTACCGCCTCAATCGTGATGGAACTTCTGGCTGCAACCTTTCCGGCATTGGGACAGATGAAAAAAGAGCGTGACGGTATGCAGAAGTATATGCAGATCATCCGTTATTTTACGATCTTTATCACAGTGGTGCAGGCGATCGGCGTCTCTATCGGCCTGCGCTCTATGGGCTCTGGAGGACAGGGTGCGATCATGATCGATCAGACCACCTTTACGATCCTCGCCACATTCTCCATGTTGACAGGTACGATGCTGCTGATGTGGATCGGAGAGCAGATCACCCAGAAAGGTATCGGCAACGGTATCTCTCTAATCATCTTCGCCGGTATCGTTTCGGGCATACCGGCAGGCATCAGCAATACCGTTGCATCCGTCAATGCAGGTACGATGAACTTCCTCTCTGTCCTGGCTATCGCGGCTATTATGCTGATCACGATCCTGGCGATCATCTATGTGGAGCTTGGAGAGCGTCGTGTACCGATCAGTTATTCCAGAAAAACCATCATGCAGAATCAAAATAAGCGGGTCATGAACTACATCCCCGTTAGAGTGAATATCTCAGGCGTCATTCCTCCGATCTTCGCTTCAGCTGTGTTGATGTTCCCTCTGACCATGCTTCAGGCTAGTACCAACAGCACCGTGACTGCGATTGCAGATGTCTTGGCTCCTGGTGGTATTGTCTTCAATGTTGCGACATTCCTCATGATCATCTTCTTTGCATTTTTCTATGCATCGATCCAGTTCAATGCCAAGGATATTGCAGACAACCTCAAGCGTCAGGGTGGATTTATCCCCGGCGTGCGTCCTGGTGAACATACCCGTGAGTTCCTCAACGAGGTAGCCAGCAGATTGACAGTCACCGGTGCGATCTATTTGGCAGTGATATCCACATTTCCGTTTATCTTTATCAACGGACTTGGTGCCTCTTTCTACTTTGGCGGTACGGCAGTACTGATTATTGTACAAGTGGCGCTCGATACCATGCGCAAGATCGAAGCACAACGTACCATGAACCAATATGAAGTCCTAGGAAATGTAGGTCTCTAATGGCGATTGCACTACGCAAGCCCAACGAAATCGAGAAGCTCAAGGCAGCTGGCTCGATTGTTGGCAAAACACTCACTTATTTACAATCCATTGTCAAGCCAGGCATGACGCTCAAAGAGATTGACGCTGTCGGCGAAGCCTATGTGCGAGACCTGGGGGCTGAACCCTCTTTTTTGGGTCTCTATGGTTTTACGGGATCGGTATGTACCTCTCTTAATGAAGTTTGCATTCATGGTGTCCCGGATGAGACTGTAGTTCGGGAGGGAGATATTCTCGGACTGGATATCGGTACAAAACTGGATGGCTATTACGGTGATGCAGCGATCACAATGGCCGTAGGCAAGATATCCGCAGAGGATGAGGCACTGATCGCCTGTTCCAAAGATGCGCTCTACCATGCGATAGCACATATCAAAGAAGGAATGCGTTTCAAGGAGCTGACTAAGCTTCTGGAGGATTTTATCACAGGCAGAGGCTTTGTGCCCTTGCGTGAGTATTGCGGCCACGGGATCGGTACCAAACCCCATGACGAACCCAATATCCCCAACTACCTCGAAGGCAAACCAAAGCAGGGTCCCAAGATCAAAAACGGCATGGTGTTTTGTCTGGAGCCCATGGTATGCCAAAAAAGCGGCACACCGGTACTGCGCGAGGATGAGTGGTCGGTACTGAGTGATGATGGACTGAGAACCAGCCATTATGAGCATCAGGTAGCGGTAGTTGACGGCAGGGCTGTGATACTGACAGAGGGATAGTCTTCACAGCGACTTCACAATCTACGGCTATAAGTAATATATAATAAAGGAAGACAATGGCAAAAGATGATGTAATCGAGATCGACGGCAAAGTGGTGGAGGCATTACCCAATGCCACCTTTAGGGTAGAGCTGGAGAATGGGCATATTATCCTTTGTCATATTGCAGGCAAAATGCGTATGCACTATATCAAGATCCTCCCCGGAGACAAAGTCAAGGTAGAATTGACACCCTACAGTCTGGATAAAGGGCGTATCACTTTTAGATATAAATAGGGAGCTCTTTCTGAAACGACAGACTACTTAAGCAGTCTGTCTATGACTGCACGATATCTCTTTTCTATGACATGACGCTTCTTCTTGAAAGTATTGGTCATCTCCTCTCCGAGTTTAAACTCTTCATCTAACAAATGTATATTCTGCAGTTTTTCAAAGGACTTGAAGCCCTTTTTGTAGTCCAATAGTTCATTCATATCACGCTTGATTTTGTTGATGATTCTAGGGTCTTCTTTGATATGGTCGATGTGCTCTACAGCTTTTTGAAAATGCTCCTGCACATAGCTTTTGAGGCTGTCAAGGTCAGGGACGATGAGTGCGCCTAGGCCCTTTTTGTCCTGTCCTACAAGCATGGCATCAGCAACAAAGGGGAGCATAGAGATCGTAGATTCGATACGACTGGGATCCACATTTTCTCCATTTGCCAGCACAATGATCTCTTTGGATCTTCCAGTAATAATGAGCTCTTTGCGTAGGGTGAATTTGCCCAGATCCCCTGTTTTGAGATAGCCATCCTTGGTGAAGGCTTTTTGGTTCTCCTCATTATTGAGGTAGTAGCCTGTTGTAACCTGGTCTCCCTTGACGAGGATCTCCCCGACTACACCTGGTGCGACATCTTCTCCATTGTCATCGACGATCCTAAGGTCTGTACCCTTTACGGCTAGACCCAGCGTGCCAAAAGTGCTACAGTTGAGTGCACGACCGGCGATAGCGGGTGCACACTCGGTCATGCCATAGGCATTGACGATGCGGATGCCAATCGCGTCGATCCACGCATCGATAAACTCCGGTAGCGAGCCGCCTCCACTGATCGCCAGGCGGAGCCGTCCGCCAAATCTCTCCTGTACGACTTTGAGCTTTTTTTTGGCAAAGAGATTGAGTGGATAGAGGGGGATGAGCTTGAGAATCGTCACAAAGCGTTTGACCCTGGAGGAGAAGAAGCTCTCCTTTTCAAAGCGCGGGAGCTCATCATTGAGCAGACGCAACAGGTGGTTATATCGTGCAGAGATTGCCACCAGTTTTTGAAATATTTTTGCTTTTTTGGGATCTTGTTTTTGTAGAGTATTGTTGATCTTGGTATGCATGGACTCCCAGAGTCTGGGTACGGTAGCGACCAGTGTGGGCCTATAGTGTTCCAGATCTTTGGCAAAGGTCTTGATCGTGGAGTACACGGTACAGCATCCCTGAGAGATGGCGGCATACTCCACTGCACGCTCAAAGATATGCCAGGAAGGCAGGATAGAGACCCAGAGATCTTCGTGGCTCAGATCGATCAGATCGGGGATGACCTTGAGGTTGTGCATGATATTTTTGTGGGTGAGGATGACCCCCTTTGGTTTTCCCGTAGTGCCGGAGGTGTAGATGATCGTAAAGGTATCATCGGAGCGCAGCTGCTCTTTTCTCTTGATAAATGCCTCCTTGTCCTTGTCATAGATCTTTCTCTCTTTGAGCAGATCCTGATAGGAGTAGATATTGGCAAAGAGAGTATGCATCTTCTCCGCCTCTATAGCAAAGATCGTTTTGAGTTTCAGCCCAGAGAGCATCTCCTTGTGGATATCATAGAGGGTCTCAGATTCAAGTATGAGAAAGATTGCTTCTGAGTGCTCCACTATAAACTGCAGCTCCTGTGTAGGTGTGTCGCTACCCCTGGGGATACCGATGGCACCTAGAGAGATCAGTGCCATATCGGTCACGATCCACTCATAGCGATTATCGCAGATGAAGACCACCTTGCTCTCTTTCTTGATGCCCTTGGACTGAAAAGCTTTGGAGAGGAGCAGGACATCCTCAAAAAACTTTTCATAGCTTACTTCAAACTGCTCCTCTCCCATCTTATAGATAAAGGCGGTATTGTCTCGGTATTGTCTGTGTGTCTCTATAAACATAGAGAAGAGTGTTTTGTTTGTTTTCATGGAGTATTATAGCTGTCATATTTTAAAAAGACTTACTGTTGCCATAAAATATACCGTAAATGAGACATTGTGCCCCAGACCACTCAAAAACAAAGATGCTACAATGTGACATAAGTCAATATCTTGGTATTAGGGAGATTGCTGTCCTCGTGTCATATATGTGCTATGATAGATTATTGCGCTGAAGTGACTCTACACTTTTCATCCTTACATTTGACTACAGCAGGTAGAAAAAGTACCCTCTTGGCAGTCTCTTCGTTTAGGCTATCGTAGGCATCAGAGGAGAGTATTCCGCTGTTGCAGTAAAAAAGCGAAAGCGTGTCTTTCGGTAAGAGTGTGCTGTCTATGGTACCTTTGTCGCTGTTCCAGGGTATGTGTATGGCACCGGGCAAATGGCCTTCTTCGAATGCTTTTTTACTCCTGACATCAATGAGCGTCAACTGTTTGGGCAGCGTGCCTTTTTGGTGGTGTGCGGCAAACCATGTCGGATCGATCATGCCTTCATCTCTGCCGAGAATGACCCTAACATCTTGGATCATGACTTCTTTTTTATGTACTTCCGAAGCCTGACAGTATACTGCTGAGAGCATGATCTCCTGGCCTTTTTCGCGCCACTCAGGGAAGCCACCTCGATAGACCATGACCCTGCTGTAGCCCAGGGCAGCGATCTTTTGTGCCAGTTTGGTGGATTTTTCGCAGCGGATACCATTGCAAAAAACTACCAGCTTGCTGCCCTTTTTTCCGGGAAGCAGCCGTTTCATTCGTCCAAAACGCGTGATCGGCATGTTGAGAGCACCGAGGATAGTGCCCCGTTTGTAAAACTTGGCACCTCTTGCATCGATAAAAAGACCGGAACCAGCCGTATGGGTACGCTTTGCTTCTGCGAAGCTGATCTCTTTGGGTAGGGCTTTGGCATAACTAGAGAGAAAAACAAGCAGGGAAACAAGTAGAATCTTGTGCATCATAGTACTCCTATTTTTCCATTATAGTACTGTTTTTATCTTGACAATCGGGCATATCTACCCAGAGATCTTGGCTGATAGTGGTTCCTTTGCTGTCAATGACAGTGAGCGTATGGGCACCTGCCAAAAATGTGAGTGCCTTGCTTTTTCCCAGGACATCAAGAGGCTTGCTGTCACTGTACCAGTAGTAGGGAGCCTGACCTCCTTCTATCACAATAGGTACGATGACTTCATGGCACCCGGCACTACGATAGCGTGCATGCGCTTGCGGGTGGTTGAAGTGCAAAGCGGCGATCTCTTGCTTGTATACCTTATCAAAATGTCGAAGCCCCTGTGGCGCAGTGTTGCCCAGATAGGCTGGTGACCATTGCCATGTGCTGGGCGGATAAAGCGCATCCAGCATCCCCATGATCTCAAACGCCAAGGGGGCAGCAACCTCCAGCCCGGACTGTTTGTGCTGTGGTGCGTTGTCGGGTCGCCCTACCCAGACAACAGCGGTGTAGTCTGGGGTATAAGCTGCTGTCCAGAGGTCTCTGTAGCCGTAGCTGGTACCTGTTTTGTAGGCGATCTGTTGTGCGGCATCTCGGTAGCCTGTTGGTGGTATGACGGCACGTAGGATAGCCGTGGTCATTTGCGCAGCTTCTGGGGTGAGAAGTGCCGTCTGCTTTGTCGCCCTCTTTTGGGCAGGTAACAGATGTAGAGGCGGCGACTTCCCTCCTCTTGCCAGGGCAGTATAGAGTTGTGCGATCTGCCAAAGCGTGATGCCAAATCCACCAAGAGCTACAGGCAGTGTCGCTCGTTTGTGGGGTATCTGCAGCGTGCCTGTGCTGTGACGTATGCGGGAGATAAATGTTTCGGCACCGATCTTTTGCAGCAGTTTGACAGCAGGGATGTTGAGCGAATGTTGCAGGGCATAGGTGATACTCACCTCTCCGGTATAGGTATGGGAGTAGTTGTGCGGGAGATAGTCTCCAAAGCGTGTCTCCTTGTCATAGATCAGGGTATTGGGATGGATCAGATGCTGCTCAAAGCCCAAACCATAGATAAAAGGTTTGAGTACAGAGCCCGGAGAGCGGGGTACTCGTATCATATCGACATAGCCGGCTACTTTGGTACTGAACATATCATGGGAGCCTAGATAGGCTTTGACGGTTGCCGTGTGGTTGTCGATGACAAGGGCAGCCAGTGTAGTACCTTTGGAAAGAAATGTACGCTTGGAGAGTGCCCACTGTTCCATCTGTGCTTGTACTGTGGCATCCAGCGTGGTAACAATCGGTGATCGCATGGTATGACGCAGCAGCCTCTGGGAGAGATGTGCGGCATGTCTGGGGTAGGGAAATATGTGTGGCGGCAGTGCCGCATGTATCGCTTGCTGATAGAGAGAGAGGCTGATCAGATGATGAGATTGTGCCATCTTCAACACTTTGTTTCTGGCTTGGAGGCTTGCTTTGGGATGGCGGTCTGGACGGTGTGTTTCAGGAGATTGTGGCAGAGAAACCAGCATCGCTGCCTCTTCAGGACTCAGTGCATAGGGCAGTTTGCCAAAGTAGTGCATGCTGGCACCGACCACCCCCTGTATATTGCCTCCGTAGGGTGCGAGGACGAGATAGGCCCGAAGGATCTCCTTTTTGCTGTAGCGCAATTCCAGCTGAAAGGCACGAAGGATTTCAATGATCTTGGAGCGTACAGTACGGGGTTTTGGCTCAAGCAGCCTGGCAAGCTGCATGGTGAGTGTAGAACCGCCGGAACTAATGTGTCCCTGTCTGAGAAGTTGAAAAATAGCCCGCCCCATAGCCAGCGGATCCATCCCCCAGTGCTGCCAAAACCGCTGATCCTCAAAGTGGATCAGCATGGACAGATAGAGGGGGTCGAGTTTGGAGACATTCAGATCAAATCGCCATTGCTGTTTGCTGTTGGTCTGAGCATAGAGCCATCGTCCCTCCTGTGAGGCAACGACAGGAGAGAGATCTTCTGTTTCGCTGAGAGGAAGAGGATAGCAATGGTGTGTTCCCCACACAAAAATCCATACTGCAGCTATGCTCAAAAGCAGCCACTTTGAGAGGATATAGAGCAGTGCAAATAGTCGCTTCATACAGCTAGTGTTGCCGCTCCATTTTTAGTATAAGCTGCATATTGGCTCTCTCCAGATCATTCATTTTTCGGTCAATAATCTCACTGGCTGTGATCTTTGTGGGATGGTACCAGGGTATCTCAGAGAAAATGCGTGTCAGTGCAGGATCCTTGAAGGCAAGTCCATAGCGTGCGATCAGGCTGTTCCTCAGTATACGTAGCTCTTTTTTTGTATATCTCTTCAGATCATGTGTGGTCAGTGCTTTGATTTTTACCCGGTAGAAATCTGCCAATACCAGACCGCCACACCTGCGTTTCTCTTCTCTCAAGAGGCGTTGCACATTCTTTTTCTGCAAAGGTGTGAGTCTGGCATAGACATTGGCAGATCGTGAATCGCGTGGATGATACCATTCAAAAGCAGAGAAACGCTTATGAAGGGCAGGATTGCTTTGTGCAAAATTCAACCCTGCTTGTGCGAAAATACCATTACGCAGGTAGTGTATCTCCATGAGGGAGTAGTGATGCAGATCTCCGATTGGCGTATGGGCTGCCTTGACATAGCGCTCAGAGCTCAGTGGCTTGGATTGTTCTCGGGAGAGAGTCACGGCAGCTTGCTGTGTCGGCAGCTGCATTTCCTGTGCTGTTTTGATGATGACCTTTTCGGGAGCAAAAGGACTGAAGGCACGATAGTGGGGCTGATACATGTCCTCTATTTTGGCGGGGGGCAGTGTAAAGCTGCCCAAGCTGACAGCCCTGGCGATATAGGCTGCTACAAAACTGTTATTGCCATCCCTGCGAAGTGCTGTCACAAAGCGGTCATTTCTGTAAGCACTGTGAAGTACAGGCGTTTTGTCGCCAAGCCATGTGAGTGCACTGCTGGTATCGATACCGCTAAGTGTAGGGTTTTCGATTTCAAATCCTGCCGGTAGCCAATCTGTAATGAGGGGATAGTGTATCGCCCTGTCCTGTATCTCTCCTCTGAGTACGATAGCGATCCGGCTGTTCTGCTTCAGCTGATCGAGGCTGATCTCTTCTCCTTGCAGTGTATAGAGCTTTTTCTCGATCCGAAATCCTTTGTTCTTCTGGGCACTGTAGTGCAGAGGATCGGGGGTAGCAATAAAACTGAGGTCATACCAAAGAGGCTGACTTCCCAGGTTTTTGAGCTGTGGCAGAGATGAGAGGGTAGGGGCATTCAGTGTCATGGCTGCCTCTTGTTTGTGCACGATGCCGTTGACTGCCAGTGTGATCTTGCTTTTGGGCAGATTTATCGCGTGATCCGCACGCAGAAGCATACTCATCTCCTGGGTGCTGAGATACTTTCGCTGTGTGAGATCCAGTGCCAGACTGCCATACAGAGCCTCTGCCTTGTTGTGCATGCCGGCGGCTTTGAGGAGCATGACGAGTGCGGCTTTGTCTCTCAGAAGACCGCCATAATGGGCATAGGCATCGGCAGGATAGTTCCCCAGAGAGGCGATTGCTTTTTTGAAAATCTCTCTGGATCGTTTCTTCTCTCCTAGAGAAGCAAGTGTTGCTGCCAAATGTCCCCAGGCTTGTGCAGAACGTATGGCGCTGTGTGGTGTCTCTGTATGGTAGTGTATTTCAGAGAGCAGGATCTTTTTGGCGCGTGTCAATACATAGAGTGCATAAGCATCAGCCTCTTGTACCCTGCGGGTTTTGTTCCAGCGATCTAGATGCTGCTGTAGCCACCGGAGTCCTTGTTGGATATTTTTTTTCGGTACGGCATAGCCTTTGGCTTGGGCACGTGTGAGGAAATCCAGCGCATAGGCGGTAATCCACGTCTCCTCCTGGCTGCTACTCCAGAGCCCAAAGCCTCCGCTGATCCTCTGCATACTGCTGAGCCGTTCTATGGCGCGCTTGACGAGGGTTTGTTTTGCCTCTGTTTTACTCTCTAGCCATGGCATAGCGCGGCTGGTGGTCTGCTCCGCACATCTTCCCCTGTAATCTATCAGCTCTTTGGAGATAGAGGCGGCAGGCAGAAGCGGCATGCCTGAGAGTTTCAGAGAGAGTGCATGTATATTGCGCCATGGGGCAGCGGGAGAAAATGCGGCAGCGTCAAGTGTCTGGTCTCTGTGCAGCAGCCCTATCTTTCTGACGTAGCTTGGCGGATATGCCGCTCTGATACCTATCTGCCAGTTTCGTTTTGCAATAGATATGCCTTCGTGCAACACTTCAAGCGTAATACTGCCAGTTTCTTGGCTGTTGGCAGTCAGGCTCAGGCGCTTTTGCTGTACGGTATTGCCTCTTTTACCAATTGTTGTACTGAATGCTTCGGGAGAGAGGCTGATGCCTCCCTGGGTATGCAGTGTGAACTGATAAGTTCCAGGGGCCAGTGTCTCATCAAAACTGCTTCGGAGTGTGAGAATGGATCTGTCCCCAAGACCCATAAATGAAGGCATATAAAGTTCAGTAGAGAGTGGATCTTTGACAAGCACTTTGCCTGTGGCACTGCCAACGGCGTGTTTGCTCCACGCTACTGCCATGAGGCGAAGTGTGCCCTGAAAGTCGGGTACCTTTAGCTGTACTGTTGCTTTGCCCTCTGCATCCAATGTCAGCATCTTACTCTGGAGCGCAACGACACTTCTTTTGTTGCTGACCACGCTGTCGTGGAGTGCGGCTACGAGCGCATCGCCTGCCCCTACCTCAAAGGCGGCATGTGCGCCTATGGCTTTGATCAGGTCTCCATAGACATCCCGTATCTCCATACCCAATCTTCGCTGTCCATAGAAAAAATGGATGGGATCAGGGCTTGGGTATCCTGTGAGGTTGAGCACACCTTCATCTACGGCTGCCAGCGTGAGATGTATGGGCTCATGAAGATTTTCTTTTGCGTGAACCATTACTGTGAGCTGGTCGGATGCGTATATTCTGTCGGGATAGGTCAGTGAGAGTTTGAGCTGTTTTTCGGGTGCGATGATGCTGATATGCGAAACTCCGATAGCGCGACTGGCACCTAAAGTGCTGCTTTGTGCCCTAAAGGCGGATCCTAGCAGATAAACACCGCTGCCCCATGAATCTTTGACCTCAAACTCCAATGTGAGCGGCACGCCCTCTTTTGCCTGTGTCTCTTGTGTCTCCAGAATGCGTTGTTGCGCCACCGAGACCATAAGTGGCCCTGAGAATTTCGGGGTGATTTGGACTTTTACTTTTTCGCCTCTATGGTACTGTTTTTTGTCTGTAGCTAGCGGCAGCCTGTCAGGTGAAGCCCGGCTGACACTCTCTTCGTAGCCACTGCTAAATCGGTAGCTGCTGATGATACCTTTCGGGTCGCTTACCTCCAGGCGATAGCTGCCCCAGTCGAGCATCGGAAGTGTCAGAACCAAAGGATCTGTCCCCACAGAGAGTGTACCGTTTTGGATCTCATGGTTGTCGCTATAGGTTTTGTAATATTCCCATGCACCATTGTTTCCGGAGCGCCAGTGCCAGAGTACCTCTTCTTTGATGAGTCTATAGTGAAGCAGTGCCGATGCAGGCTTGGCATGCTTGAGGTAGATCAGCTCAAACAGCGCCTTTGTGTCTAGATTTACCGCGTGGTTTTTAAAAGCAGGCTTGATGCCGATATAGGCGGACTTGTCCTCATAAAAAATATCCACCGTTTTCTGCACAGGTCTTCCTCCGGCTTCTCTGACAGAGAGTGTGATATGTGCTGCAGTAGGCAGGGAAGTTCTGGTGCGCCGATTGATGGTCAACGGAATGGTGATGTTCCCTTCCGACCCTCCTTGAAAATGAAGGGTTTCCAACATCTCATTGGCAAATGTTTCATCTGCTTTGCCAAAGTGATAGGCGCGGAAGGCGGGGAAAGGCGTTTGGGTACTGTGTAGTATGGTGCTGACTTCCACGTCAGCATGGGGGAGCACTTCTTCTGTAAGATATTTGGCTACTGCTTTGATCTTGATCTCTTGGTGTGGAAGGATTTTTTCGGGAGGGTCGAGGAGAGCAATACTGATTTTGGGCGGGATAAAATCTTCTACCAGAAACTGCAGTGATCCTATGGGCTCTTCTCCTCCGGCAAAAAGAGCCAATCTCCATTTTCCAGTGCTGGCGGTAGGGGCAATTTCAAAAGAGCTTTCGGCATATCCTGAGGTATCGGTAGTGAGCAGTTGTGCGCCCACCTTCACCTCTCGGGAATCAAACAGTTTGGCAGAGACTTTCAGTGCATCTACGGCGTCACCCAAGGGTGTCCGCACAAGAAGATGAAAGGGGATGTGTTCTCCAGGTCGAAAAATGCCACGGTTGCTATAGAGGTAAGCATCATAGTGGACAGGGGGTTTTCTGCCGTTTACGCCTCTGTCCGAGAGATCATGGGCAGGACGGGAGAGATCCAGTACGGTAAAGTCTCCCCTCTTCCCATACGCATAGATTGCTTTGGGTCGCAGCCCTCGTTTTCCATTGAGCAGAGCCACTGGGAAGGATGCCCTGCCTTCTTTCGCAAAGGTTTGCCCCAAAAGCTCATTATTCTTTGCTACCAGTTCCAGTTTCACATTTGTATAGGGTGCTGCATCAGAGAGGTGCTTGGCATGGACCGTAAGTCCGTCGGCACCCTTCAGTGTAAAAAGGCCAATATCTGAGATCATAAACCACTGTGTGACCACGGCATACTCATCCTCCTCTCCCTTTTTCCCGAGAGGGGATGCAGCCAGGATATAGACGCCGGGTTCTCGTTTGGTCAGAAATTTTCCTACAGGGATAGCAGTGGTTTTGGGATGATTTTTTTGAGAGCGAATAGGGAGGATTTTTTCCCACAGGAGATAGCCGTCTTGTGAGCCTATCTCCTGAAGCCGATAGCTGGAGAGCGTTTGAAACAATCCGTAATCATTGATGCTTCCTATGAGATTGTCCCTATTGATGCGATAGAGAGAGACAGCTATTTTATCTATATTGGTTGTTTCTATAGGCAGCGTAATCTCTCCTTTGGCGGGCAGGATATATCCACCGTCCTTAAATTGAAGTGAGGGTGCGAAATCACCTGTTTTTCTACTGAAGGTATAACTCCTGTCGAGTGTAACCTCTCCCAGTGGTATATCCCGATGGATGGTAAAAGTATAGTCTGTCTGCGGCTTCAAGCCAGTCAGACAGATCTCATCATAGGAGAGTGTGACGCCAAAGTGATCATCAGGAAGCAGCGTGATAGAGGGCTTGGCTGTATCCCCGTCTGTCGCAGAGAAATATCTATCGACTTCTGCACAGAGTGAAATCTCATGTTTGCTGTCGTGGTGGATAATTTTTTGAATGTGCAGAGGCTTGGCGGCATTGGCCATAAGCAGTACAGGCATAGCCAGTAGTATAAACAGTAGGATATTTGGATAGTATTTTCTCATTTCATTCTCCTTTTCAAGACAGTTCAAGGTGTTTCTGTGATTATAGCGTATCTTTGTGTCAGGGATATGTCAAAGAAGGGTAGAAGAGAAAAGAAAAAGTGGGAAAGCTAGCCTTTGCTCCCTGGCTTGATAGCTTTTCCTATGCTAGCACTACAAAGAGGACATGCATCAGGTGGATACATTTCAAAGGTAAAATCATCCAGAGCGAAGAGGGGAGTGTCCTCCGGTAATGCACATGTGTGTTTTGCATCCACTGTGCTACCGACTCTTTTGCAGATGCCCCGATTGGCGAGAGAAGCAAAAGCAACGATCTCTCCGCCCAGTGCCTCGATGGCCTCGGCTGCCTTAAAAGCAGATCCACCTGTGGTGATGATGTCTTCGCAGATGATGACCTTTTCGCCTTGGCTGATCTCAAAGCCCCGCCTGAGTGCCATACCGCCCTCTACTTTTTCTACAAAGACAGAGCGTACACCTAGTGACCGCGCCAGCTCATACCCGGCGATCACCCCACCAAGTGCAGGTGCACAGACCGTATCCACCTCGATACCGGCATTTCGGATCATGGCAGCCAAAGCATCTGTGAGCTCCGCAGCTTTTTGAGGCCACTCTAAGACCTTCGCGCTTTGCAGATAGCGTGCAGAGTGGTTGCCACTGGCGAGGAGAAAGTGACCTTCTAGCAGGGCATTGGCATCTTTGTAGATCTGTTCGACGTCCATGCTATACTTTCAGGATTTCTGCTTCTTTTGCGGCCAGCACTTCATCGATTTTTTTGACAGTTTCATCCGTGATCTTCTGTACTTGATCAAGACCACGCTTCATATCGTCTTCGCTGATCTCTTTTTCTTTCTCCAGCTTCTTAACCTTGTCATTGGCATCTTTACGGATATTCCGGACAGCAATTTTGGCTTTTTCGCTCATGGATTTTGCCTGCTTGACGATCTCATGTCTTTGCTCAACGGTCATAGGAGGAAAGAATAGCTTGATGAAGTCACCGTCATTGTTTGGGTTGACACCGATATTGGCTTCCTGAATCGCCTTTTCTATATCTCCAAGTAGGCCTTTCTCCCAAGGAGTGATAGCAATAGTGGTTGCATCCTGGGCAATCACATTTCCGACTTGGTTGATGGGTGTAGGTGTGCCATAGTAGTCTACTTTGATTTGATCCACAACAGCAGTGGTGACCTTTCCTGTTCTTAATGTGGAGAATTCACGCTTCATCGCCTCCATACTTTTTTCCATATGTTCTTTCGCATCATCGTATACTGTATTAAGCATTCTAGTTCCTTTGAAAAAGTTTGGTCTATTCTACTCTAATTTTACTTAGTACGGTGCGTATTACGCCATACAGACAAGTGTCTGTATAGGGAAAACAACGCTATTTGCTTGCAGGAGCTGCAGGAGCTGTGGGTGCAGCCGGGGCGATAGGTGTGCTTTTTTCTGCTGTTGCGGGGATGGCGGTCTTGGTGCTACTGACAGTGTCAACCACTGATGCAGTATTTTCTTGAGCGTAGAAGTAGCCTAATGCCAGGGTGTTGATCACAAAAAGAAGCGCCAACGTAAAGGTGAATTTGGACAAAAACCCGGTAGGCCCTTTTGCACCGAAAAGTGACTCGTTGCTTCCGCTGTAGGCACCCAAGCCGATACTTGAGCTCTTTTGTAAAAGTATGGCAATGGTGATTACGATTGCCAAAACGATCTGAACGATCATAAGTGTAGATGTCATTGTATTCCTCTGTTCGGGATGCACACGGATCCCGTCTTTTTCGATATAATTTGGCGATTATATCGAAATTAGATTGAAAAGGCGATAAATCTAGTCGTCACTGCCAAAAATGCCTAGAAGGCTTAGCAAAGAAGTGAACATATTGAGAAAATCAAGATAGAGAGAGACCGCTGCGTCTACGGGTGAATCATAGGCTCCATTGGCGATGTTCTGTGTGTCATAGATCGTAAAGAGACCAAAAAGCAGTAGAACACCTGCGCTCATCACTACGTGCATGAGTGGACTGTGGAGTACGAACATATTGATCAAAGAGGCGATGATCACCACAATCAAGGTAATAAAAAGGGGTTTTCCCCAGCTTGAGAAGTCCGTTTTACTGTTAATAGCAAATAGGCTTAATGCCCCAAAAAGGACAGAAGTCATGAGAAAAGCAGTACCGATAGTAGCACCACTTCCCATACCGATAAGACGTGCCAGCATAGGCACGAGTGAAACACCTGTTACGAAAGTAAACACAAAAAGTGCCATAAGGTTGAGTCCTGGCTTGTTTCTGGTCATTCTTAGCCCAATAAAAAGCATAAAGAGCTCAAACCCAAAGATGAGCCATCGGTACTGCATCACTGTTTCTGCATAGGGGAGTGTAGCAAATGCACCTGCAGCAGCAGCGATCATACTGGCTGCAAGCAGCTGGTAGGTTTTTTTCATAAAGGCCACAGAAGAGCTTGTCGCCACTTCTGCATGTATGCCATCAGCAGTTCTTGTATAGTTTCTCTCATAGAGTGCCATTGTGTTTCCTTGGTAATGATTTAATTTTAGCAGATGAAGTATAGTCAAATTAGATTAATGCAAGAAAGATAAAAAGAGAGTGAAAAAAAGATTAAGTTTACATACTATATAATATATTATATAAAGACGAAGAGAAGAAATAGGCTTTTTTCCACAAATTTCACATTTCCCCCCAAAAACCCTTGACATTTAAAAACTTACCAGCTATAATACGCGTCCACAAACACAGAGACCTTAAGTAAAGGGCTTGGAGATGTGAATGTGAAACGAAAGTTTATGATCTTTGACAACCGAATATAAGTTAAACAATCAACCGTCTATTTTGGGTTTTGATTTTACTAATTTGTTCGTAACAAATTAGATAGATGATACTTAAAATAGATATTTTAAGTGATTCTGACAATGGTTCAAGCCATTCATTTTAATGGAGAGTTTGATCCTGGCTCAGAGTGAACGCTGGCGGCGTGCTTAACACATGCAAGTCGAACGAGAACGGGCCTAGCTTGCTAGGCTGTCAGCTAAGTGGCGCACGGGTGAGTAATGTATAGTTGATCTGCCCCTTGGAGGGGGATAGCCATTGGAAACGATGATTAATACCCCATACTCCTATGTACGTAAGGTATATAGGGAAACGTCTTTTCGCCAAGGGATGAGACTATATGGCATCAGGTAGTTGGTGGGGTAATGGCCCACCAAGCCAATGACGCCTAGCTGGTCTGAGAGGATGATCAGCCACACTGGTACTGAGACACGGACCAGACTCCTACGGGAGGCAGCAGTGGGGAATATTGCACAATGGAGGAAACTCTGATGCAGCAACGCCGCGTGGAGGAT
>CAMZLC010000067.1 GCA_947311605.1 uncultured Sulfurovum sp. | reverse complement strand
CTCCAGAGAAGAGTAGAGCTGGTGCTCGATCAGATGAAAGACCTGACCCACGCCAAAGAGATCATTGCCGGGGTCATGGAGAGCCGTACAGGCAAAGTCATCGCTCTTGCCAGCTCTGAGCGTTATGATCCGGACCATATCCACAAAGGAGATGTCTATAACCTCAATCCCAAGTTTAGTGAATTTCTTTATGAACCGGGCTCAGTCATGAAGCCGATCACCCTCTCTATAGCCTTGGAGCACAAAAAAGTCACCCCCGACACTTGGATTGATACCAAAGGGGGGAAGCTCAAGATCAGCGCACGCTACACCATCAGTGACGATGAGGTCTTTGATAGCCTAACGGCGACCGATGTCATCGTGCACTCCTCCAATGTGGGCATCTCCAAGATCGCCTGGCGACTCAGCGGCAAAGCATTTTACCAAGGGTTCAAAAAATTTGGTTTTGGTGCCGCTACGGGCATCGATCTCTCCAGAGAACTCCCAGGCAAGATCAAGACAAGCAAACAGCTCTCCAATAAACTCCACCGTGCCAACCAGGCCTACGGCTATGGGATGATGGCCTCTTTTGTGCAGCTCTGGAAAGCCTATTCTGCCTTTAACAACGGCGGCATCGCTGTGACTCCGAGACTCGTCGCCTATCTCCAGAGAGGAGAAGGCAAAAAGTACCGTATCCAGCCCCAGGTAGACAATCTCCGCCCTATCGATAAGCATGTCGCCGATCAGATGAAAAAGATACTCAAAAAAGTCGTCTCAGCCGGTACCGGCAAAGCCGCCATCTACCCTGGTCTCGAAATAGGTGGTAAAACCGGTACGGCGCATATCGTAGAGCACCGTCGGTACATCAGCAAGTACAACAGCAGTTTCTATGGCTTTGCCAATGATGACAAGGGCAACAAATACACGATCGGAGTCATCGCTATGCGGCTCGACAAACATCATATGCACTTCGCCTCTCAGTCTGCCGTGCCGACCTTCAAAAAGATCGTCACCAACCTGATCGAGCTGGGCTATCTCAAGCCTGATCTCTCAGTGATACAGAAGCAGAAACTCGAAGCAGAGGAAGAAAAACGGCAGAAGGTCGCCAAACGCAAACAGAGACAGCGCACCAGAGCGATCAAAGCCAAGCTCAAAAGGGAGCGGCAGGAGATCAGGCGCAAACGCAAGCAGAGCACACAAAAACACGCACCCAAGAGAAGCGCGACCAACCGCAACAGCAGAAAAAAAATCCCCGCCTTCACTGCACCTCAAAAACCCTACCGACCCACGCCACATGAGGCGCTACCGGATCTGTTTTAGATCCACACATTATCGATCAAGCGGGTCTTGCCCACCCAGGCAACCACCAAAATGATCGTATCGCCCAGCAGCACAGTCTCTAGCGGCTCAAAGGCTCGGTTGACGATAGCCACATACTCTATACTGTCTGCCTCCTGAAGCACCCCCAACACCTCTAGACATATCTCGGCAGCATCTAGTCTCTCCGCCATCACCATTTCTGTCGCTCTCTTCAACGACCTGGAGAGACAGAGTGCCCGCTCTTTCTCCTCGGGAGAGAGATAGGTATTGCGACTGCTCAATGCCAAGCCCTGCCCATCCCTTACGATCTCACACGGTACGATCTCTACTGACATAAAATAGTCACGCACCATCTGCATGATCAGTGCCAGCTGCTGGGCATCCTTTTTACCAAAGTAGGCCCGGTGCGGGTGTGTGAGGTTGAGCAGTTTCATCACAATTTGTAACATACCGTCGAAGTGTCCCGGACGCTTGGCTCCCTCCAGAATATACCCCCGTATTGCCGGTGCACCGATCCGAAGCTCATCGGGCACATACATCTGACCCATCATTGGCATGAAAAGCATATCTACTTTGGCAAACTCGCAAATCCTGATGTCCGCCTCCTCCCGGCGCGGATAGGCGTCCAGATCCTCCCCTTCGAGAAACTGTGTAGGATTGACAAAGATTGAGACGATCACCTGATCGTTCTCCTCTCTGGCTCTGCGTATCAGTGAGAGGTGCCCCTCGTGCAAAGCTCCCATGGTGGGCACAAATCCCACACTCCCCTGCAATGTTTTTCTCATCTCATTGAACGCTTCAATGGTTTTGACTATTCGCATCCCTAACCCTCTGCTTTGTTATATTTTGGTAAAATCATAGCAAAATAATAAACAATTTAAGGAACTTTTTCGATGGATCATTACGAATACAGCGAACTACTCAAAACACTCTCCATCAAAATAGAGAATATTACCAATATCGTCAAGCCCGATCAGCTCGAAGCACGCCTCCAGGAAATCGAAGCGATGCAGCAGGAGGCAGACTTCTGGGCAGATGCAGAAAAAGCGGGTAAGGTATCACAGGAAAAAACCCGTACCCAGCGGGTATTGGCTACCTATAATCATGCCAAAGATGCTGTCCATGATGCCAGTGAGTATTTCGAAATGGCCAACAGTGAAAAAGATGAAGAGACATTGGAGATGCTCTATGAGGATGCAGGATCTCTGCAGGAGAGCACCAATGCCTTAGAGGTACAGATGATGCTCAGTGGGGAGCACGACGGAGCCAATGCGATCATCTCCATCCACCCCGGTGCCGGTGGTACCGAGAGTCAGGACTGGGCCAGTATGCTCTACCGTATGTACTTGAGATGGGCAGAAAGGCATGACTTCAAAGTCGAGGTACTGGATCACCAACCCGCCGAAGAGGCGGGCATCAAAGATGTCAGCTTCATCATCAAGGGAGAGAACGCTTACGGCTACCTCAAGGTCGAAAACGGCATCCACAGACTTGTGCGTATCAGCCCCTTTGACTCCAATGCCAAACGACACACCTCTTTCAGCTCCGTGATGGTCTCTCCTGAGATAGAGGATGATATCGATATCGATATCGAGGACAGAGATATCCGTATCGACACTTACCGTGCCAGCGGTGCAGGCGGACAACATGTCAACAAAACAGAGTCCGCTATCCGCATCACCCATGAACCTACCGGTATCGTAGTGCAATGCCAAAATGACAGGAGCCAGCACAAAAACAAGGCCGCTGCCATGAAGATGCTCAAGTCCAGACTCTACGAATACGAGATGGCAAAGAAGCAAGCTGCTCTGGACGGGATAGAAAAATCAGATATTGGCTGGGGGCACCAGATACGCTCCTATGTCATGCAGCCCTACCAACAGGTCAAGGACACCCGAAGCAACCAGGCCTATAGCAATGTAGAGGCTATACTGGATGGCGATATTAACAAGATGCTAGAGGGCGTACTCATCGCACAGGCGGGGTAACGAAAGCGTTGGGTCAAAGCCCGTAGTGGATCACGATCTTCCCTTTGCTCACAGCAATATTTTTGATAAAACGGGCAGAAAAACTCTCCTTGACCTGATAGATCTCAATATCGGACAACTCACGCATCGCGATGACATTCAATGCAGATCTTGCCCCTTTGGAGATATACCGAGCAAGCGAAGTATCACCAAACCGTGCACCCACAGGTGTGACCTCTTTCAGGTAGATTTTTTTACTGCGGGGGTCGTATCTGAGTCCTGCCAACAAGGTCAGTGTGCCCTCAATCCCCTCCGGGATCTCAAAGCTAGTGAGTCCAAAAGCAACAGAGAGGGCCACCTTATTGCCTTTTGATGTCGGCTTCAATAGTGCCCTTTTAAAGGCAATCGTGCCAAATGAAGATTTTTTTTGGATCGGAAAAACTTTGGAAAACGCCTCATTGATTTCATCGGTAGAAATGGTGGTCTTATGACTCACGAGGCTAAGTGGCGTATCGGATACACCACATCCTGTCAAAAAAAATAAGGTAAAGAGAGAGATAAAGATAGACTTTAGATACATATCAGCGCACTCCAATGTTGATCATCAAAAAGAGAGCAATTATAGCAAAAAAACCCATGGGTCAACTAAAATATGTTCTCTTTGACCAGAGACAATGTTTGCTCTTCCAGTCTATAATTCTTATCACAGAGCTTGGCAATGTTGTCATCATGTGTCACCAGAAACAGCGCAGCCTTCGTACTGTGGATGTAGTCAAGTAGAACCTGCATCACCAGCAGGGCTGTCTCACTATCGAGATTGCCTGTTGGCTCATCGGCAAATATCACCCTGGGATGCTTGCTGAGTACCCTGGCGATGGAAACCCTCTGTTGCTGTCCGCCAGAAAGATCTCCTATCTTTTGGTCGATGACATTTTCTATTTCTAGCTGCTCCAGCAAGGTTGTGTCGATCACTTCGTTGGCAAGCAGGGAGGCTATGGCTATATTTTCTCTACCACTCATGCCCTTGAACAGATAGTGTGCCTGAAATATGATTCCCATATCATATCTACGAAGTTTCGTAACCTCGTCAGACTTTTGCATATAAATATCTTGTCCAAAGAGCTTCGCGGTGCCTGCATTGGGCCTTAAAAAAGTGGAAAGGGTATGAAGCAGCGTAGATTTACCGCTGCCACTCCTGCCAACCACTGCCATACTTTGCGCCTCATTAAGCGTAAAACTCACATCGCTATACAGGGGATAATCAAATTGATGCGCCAGATCAACAGCTTCTATTACTATAGGGGACATCTAAGTGCTGCCTTTTTAAGTGGTATCATAGCATAAAAAAAAATGGGGAGTGGGTGTGGGTCTGGAGAGGTTGGCTGTCAGCCTTGCACAAAAAGCCCCCTTGGGAGCTTTTTGTTAAGCCATCTGTGCAGCAACTTCTGCTGCGAAATCTTCCTCTTCTACTTCGATACCTTCACCGAGCTCAAGTCTGACGAAATCGATCAGCTTCGCAGATCCGCCCACCTCTTTGGCAACAGAGCTGAGATATTCAGAAACAGATTTTTTGTCATCCATGACAAATTTCTGGTCTACCAGTGTGTTGTCCTGCAGAAATCGTTTGATCTTGCCTGGAAGGATCTTTTCAAGGATCGCCTCGGGCTTGCCCTCTTTGATGAGCTGCTCTTTGGCGATCTCTTTCTCTTTTTCAATCACCGCTGCATCGATCTTGCTTTCATCCAAAAACTGGGGGCGCATTGCCGCTGCATGCATTGCAATGTTTTTGAGTGCCTCTTTGACCGCTGCTGCTGTCTCGGCAGAGTCGCACTCGGCGGCCACAACCACACCTACTTTGCCATTGGCATGGACATAGCCATTGACTGCGATCTTGTCACCAGCCTCAATCGCTGCAAATCTCCTCGCTACCATATTTTCACCGATGGTGGCGATATTGAGAGACATAAACTCTGCAAATGGCTGTCCATTGATCTCAGAGGCATTGAGTGCTTCTGCATCATGGTGATTATTGTCATAAGCATGTGCCATGACCTCTGCTACAAAAGCTTTGAATTTATCGTTCTGAGCGACAAAGTCGGTCTGAGAGTTAATCTCACCGATCACTGCTTTGTCTTCTGTGATTTTGACGGCGATCGTGCCTTCAGCAGCCACTTTGCCTGCCTTTTTGGCTGCAGCACCGAGACCCTTTTTCCTGAGCCAATCCACTGCTGCATCCATATCACCCTCTGTGGCTGCGAGTGCTTGCTTGCAGTCCATCATGCCGGCATCGGTCATCTGTCTGAGTTTTTTGATATCTTTAGGTCCAAAGTTTGCCATAATTATGCCTCCGCCAATGCTTTTGCCGATGCGACTGCATCTCTGAAGTCGCCTTTGAAGCTGTACTTCTCCTCCATGACCTGAATCGCCTCATCGCTCATGTTGGCTACATCTGCATAGGTATAGAAACCTTCGTCATTGAGCTTGCCCTGATAGACTTTGCCTACACCGGCGATTTTAGTGAGATCGTCACCTTTTTTCTCTGTTTTTACTGCCGCTTTTTTTGTCGGTGCTTTTTCCTCTACTTCTTTTGCAGGAGCTTCTTCTTTGCTCTTCTCAATTGCGGGTGCTACTGCCTCTTCCTCTTTGGCTTCGGCTACGATCTTCTGCACTTCTGCTTCTGAAACATTCGCTTCAGCAGCGGCAGACATGCCCTCTACGGTTTCACCCTCTTCCGGTGCCGCTTCGCCATGTGCTTCTGCATACAGTGTCTTGCCTTCGATACAGGCATCTGCAATCTCTCTACAGAAGAGGTTGATCGAACGGATCGCATCGTCGTTTCCTGGGATCGGGTAGTCTACCAGGTCAGGGTCACAGTTGGTATCGAGTGGCGCCACAACTTTCATACCCATTCTTCTGGCCTCTTTCACAGCGATATGCTCCTTGACTGTATCGACGACAAACATCATATCAGGGAGTTTTTTCATATCTCTGTATCCCTCAAGGTAAGAGATCAACTTGAGCTTCTTTCTCTTGAGCATGAGTGCCTCTTTTTTGGTCAGCATATCGATCTGACCATTCTCTTCCATCTGCTCAATGATCTCCAATTTTCTGATAGATTTCTTGATCGTAGGATAGTTGGTCAGCATACCGCCGAGCCATCGGGTAGAGACAAATGGCATACCTGCTCTGAGTGCATGCTCTCTGACTGCCTGACGCGCCTGCTTTTTCGTACCGACGAAGATCACTGTCTGACCCTCTGCTACGGCATCTCTGACGACATTATAGGTGTATCTGAAGTATCTCAGTGTTTTCTGAAGGTCGATGATGTAGATATTTTTTCTCTCACCAAAGATGAATTTCTTCATTTTGGGATTCCATCTTCGTGTTTGGTGTCCAAAGTGCATGCCGCACTCTAGTAGGTCTTTCATTGTTACCATGTGTGTCTCCTTGACATAAATTATCATAAAAAAGCCTCAGTGGCTTCAACTCGGTTTCCATTGCCAAGACTCCCGTCTATCAGCAACCGCTCTGTAGTCCTCAACACTTCGACAAGCTCAGTGCAACCGTACAAGGAATAACTACATGAGTATTTCCACTATTCAAGCTGCTTGCGCAACCCTGTTAAGGAATAGGGACGCGGATTATACCGAAAAATATTTGAAAAGAGGTTGAATGAATCACCTAATCCGTCAATCAATACACCTCTTTTCTATGTGCAACTCTTATGACAGAGATCAACAGCAGGCTGTTCTCTCTCAGATACACTATCCGGTAATTGCCTGCACGTTTTCGATACTTCCCTTTGTGTTTACCCTGTAGGCTTTTATCATTTGCAAAATTTCCCCTTTTTAGATCTAGCACTTTACTTGTCACAAGACTTTGTGCCTGAGTGTCCAGTTTCAAGAACTCTTTTTCAGCTCCAGGGTCAAAAATGACTTTATACACGTATGCCGGCCTTGGCAAAGACCTCTTCAAGCGAAAGTGCTGTTGTCTTTCCAGACTTTAGATCGTCAATACGTTTGTCTGCTACCATCTCATCCAGCTTGTCAAAATAAAACTCTATCGACTTTTCTATAAGGCTTGTGCGAGATTTATCTAACTCATTCGCATACCCATCCAGAGTCGTCAGCATCTCTTTTTCAAGTCTTATATTGATTGCCTGTTTCATAAAGGTATCCTTTTTTTGTATACACAATTGTAGTGCAATATGGTGAATATGTCAAATTGCAGAGGTGATTATCTACTTCCAATAGCTATCCATACGGTTAAACCACCCTCGTTTGAAACGCTTGAGATTTCGCTCTGGTGGACAGATACGGGTGAGACGATCCAGTACCCATTTGCCTGATTTTGCAAATGCGCGGTAGGGGTTTGGATCTTTGAGGTTCATGTGGGTAAGTACTTGATAGAGCCCCCAGCCTTTGCCCTGATAGCGCTCTCCTTTGTTGATGCCGTCACCTTTGAAGTTGATATAGTCAATGAGAATATAGGCACCTTGGGGATCGATTCTGCCGTTTTTTTTGTAGAGGAGCCGTCTGTAATTTTTTGCCACTATGTTACCCTGCCCTTTGGCCCCGGCGTATTTCAATATACGGGGAAAAGAACTGTTCAGACGATGCAGCATAAATCGTGCCTGTAGCCCCTTGGTTCGATCCATGAAATCTGTGAGCTCTCTCATTTTTGGGCTGTTGTGTTTTTTTGCGTATTGCCACTCTTTATAGCTATTCCAGACACAATGCATAGCGGGATGCAGCCACTTAGGAGGCTTGGCTCCGTGGGCTGTGACAAACCTGAGCATAGGCGGAAATGCCTCCCAAAACCACATAGGCTGATCTGCGGTAAACCAGATAAAGTGCCCGATCCCCACTGAGGCAAACTCCTCTCCTTTGTTCCACCAGACCAGCTTGCTCTTCTTGGCTGATCCTTCATTGAGCCAGATCTTGTGGGCGATTTGATTGGCCTGCTTGTCGCTTAGTCTAAGCTCGGAAGAGAAGAGTTGGAACGATATCATCGCCAAAAGTACAAAAAGTCTTTTCAAGAAAAACATAGTCTATCTCCTCGTTCTGGGTTCATTGTGTCATACGGTCACGCCTGCAACCTGTTTCTATCCCCTAAGCTCTGCAAGCTTCTCCTTGACTTCAGCCACATGGCCCTTGACCTTGACCTTTTTCCATGCTGCGGCGATGTTTCCATCGGGATCTATCAGAAAAGTAGAACGCACTACTCCCATATACTCTCTGCCCATAAATTTTTTGAGTTGCCAGACACCGTAAGTCCCGCAGACTTCCTTTTCCTCATCAGAGAGTAGTGTGATACCCAGCTCCTTTTTTTCGATGAAGTTGCGATGTTTTTTGGGACTATCAGGACTCACGCCCAAAATCGTAGCCCCCAGACCCGAAAAGTCCGGCAGTGCTGCCGTAAACTCACAGGCCTCCGTGGTGCATCCTGGCGTATTGTCTTTGGGATAGAAGTAGAGTACGATCCAGCTGCCTTGTAGATCCCTGAGGCATATCTCCTCCTCATCTTGGTTTGGCAGACAAAATTTAGGGGCTTTCTCTCCAATTTTTAACATTTTCATTCCTTCGTATCTGTTCTTAACTTATAATCCTTAGCGGATATGGTAGTATAGCAAAATGAAAGCAGAAAACCAACAGCAAAAAGCAGCACTACTCAAAGAGATCGATGCCCTCATCGCCTATGGCAAAGAGGAGCCCACTATCCATCCCGATCTACTGGCCTATCTGGAGATCAGTGATCTGCTCGATATCAAAAAAAGGCTTTTGGAAAAAGCGAACAAACTGAGCGAAGAGGACAAAGCATGGCTGGAACAGTTCAAGAGATATGATCAAGGGCACCTCTAACACTCTAGTAATAGGTGCCCTTAAAATCATGCCTTCAGTGCATACGCCTCAGCGTCCCAGCATCTAACTCCCTTCTCTCTCGCTACTGCTGCCATCAATCCTGTGGCAGCTTCTGAGAGGAGTGTTTTGTCCGGGCTATAGCGTTTCGCACTGCAGACCCCGCAGCTGGGACTGCGATCTTTGCCAATCAACAAATCTATGTCTGGATGGGCAGCAAAAAAGGCTTCAGCATACGCGATCACCGGGGCGGAGAGATCAGTGCCCGTCTGATTGGAAAGCGCACGGACACCCTCTGCTGTCTCCACGAGATCCATCGTAGGTCGGGGTGTACCATAGCAGAAATCTTCGGGACAAAAAGGGATCAGAGTCTTGTCTTTGAGTCTCTCAAGCAGCACCACATCCCTGTTCTCTCTGCCGTCATAACGGCACTGTTGACCTAATAAGCAGGCAGATATGGCTACCTTTTGCATCTCAATAGACAAAAAGCATCAGATAGACCCAGATACCCGTCAACGCCGTCAAAAAGATGCCTAACAGTGTCAACTTGGCTCTGGCAATATGTCTGACCGAAAAACCGCCGGGCAGACTGCCATCACAGTAGTGGGCATAGGCCTGCCAGACTGTTTTTACCCAGTAGATCGTCGTAGCAGTCGAGATCAGGATATGCACGATCAAGATCACCAGCATCAGCGTCACTGATCTAGGATTATCTTCGATAAAGACACTGAAGCCTCCCCCTACCCTCACCCCATACTCAAACCAGCCTACCACCAGCAAGGAGATGAGAAGTAGGCTGATCTGATAAAAGGTATGGGCGGCATAATGGCCCTTGCGCACCAACCCTACGCCAAACCAGACCAAAAAAGGCAACAGTGCCACCACGATCGTCACAAAATCCATAAAAAATGGGGCTTTGGTTCCCAGAAACCCCGGTGCAAACATATATGTCATCACTGTCCTTTAAAAAATAATTACTGATTTGATCTCAGTAAACTCTTCGAGCGCCCAGCGGGGGCCTTCTCTGCCTACGCCCGAGAGTTTCGTACCGCCATACGGCTGTATATCAAAACGCAGCGTGGGGATATCATTGACTACCACACCGCCACAGGCTGCATCCCTGACAAAGCGTCTGGCAGTATCCAGCGCATTGGTGAAAATACTGTATTGAAGCCCGTAGGGGGAGGTATTGATCTTGCCAATCGCCTCATCATAACCCGAGACAGAGATCAGGCTGACAATCGGGGAAAAGACCTCTTCACAGATGATTTTCATCTCATCCGTTACCCCTGTCATCACCGTGGGAGGGAAGATGCCTTCGATCTCCTCTCCACCCACAGCCACTGTGGCACCCTCGTCCTTGGCGCTTGCTACCCAGCTTTTGGCTCTGTGGCGCGAGACTTCATCGATCAGTGGCCCCATAAAGGTCTCCTCTTCATAGGGAGAGCCGGTCTTGAGTTTGGCAGTCTCTGCCGCCATCAATGCGACAAAAGACTCATACACCTCCTCATGCACATAGATACGCTGCAGAGAGATGCAGACCTGACCGGAGTTGTAGAAGGCGCCAAAAGCACATTTGGCAGCTGCACTTTCGAGATCGGCATCTTTGTCTATAAAAGTCGCCGCATTGCCTCCAAGCTCCAGGCTGACCTTTTTGATCCCAGCCTGCTGGGTAATGATCTTGCCCACGGGCACAGAACCGGTAAAACTCACGGCTCTTGGCAGAGGGCTTTTGACCAGTGTAGATCCTACTTCTGCATCTCCATAGACCAAGCTAAGCGCATCTTTTATGGCATAGTCCGAATCCACAAAAAGCTTCGCCAGACGATAGGCAGTCAAAGGTGCTTCAGGGGTCGGCTTCAGCACGACCGCATTGCCTGCACCCAATGCCGGAGCAATCTTGTGTGCCACGAGATTGAGAGGGAAATTGAAGGGGGTGATACAGACACAGACTCCCAGAGGTACCCTGGTATAGTACGCCAGTGCATCCCTGCCGCTAGCAGCTACATCCGTAGGCAGCGTCTCGCCCCCCAGACGCACGAGCTCTTTGGCGGTCAGCTCTATCGTCTCTGCACAGCGCTGCACCTCTGCTCTGGCAAACTGTATCGGCTTGGCGATCTCATCCACGATCAAGCGGGCAAAATCCTCCTGATACGCTCTGAGCTTGGCCGCCACATCTTCCAGCCAGGCGATGCGCTGATACAGGGGTATCTTAGCGGCTAAGGGTGCTGCGTTATGCGCGATCTCCAGTGCCTTGAGTGCATCCTCTTCATGGCAGATAGGGTAGGTGCTGACTGTTTTGCCACTATAGGGATTTTTGCGTTCGCCTCGCTGTTCTTTGACCGCCTCTGTAGAGCCAAAGAGGATTTTCGCCTCTTGTGGATCTTCTTTGTTGTCAAATATACCAAACATATGCATCCTCCAGAAATAGGTTTCTAGAGAATTATAGCATATTTATCGGATACTTTGGAGGAGGTGTTTCAGCTCTTTGATAGAGGCATAGGAGAACACGCCAGAGCAGTACTCTTTTTTCTCCCCAGAAAGGATCAAAGGCAGTGTGCCCATCTCGGAGAGCACTTCCAATGCGATGCAGACATCTGTATCAACCATCGCTGCAGGTATAAGGATATAGCCGTAGCGTTTCGCCTCCACCGTCTCCAATAATAACGCTATATTATCGAGATGATCTATCTCATAACCCAGATTTTGTAGTACAGTTTGATGGATTTTCTTCACAAGACTGTTGCCACCCAGCATCAGTATCTCTTTGGCCTCTGCAGGCTCCACGGATCCTCTTGTCGTACCTGTTGAATCCTCCGTCTTTTTGCCCTCTGCCGGCCGTAAGAGGAGTACCTCATCATTCGAAAGTTTTTCCTGCGCCTGCACGCCCTGATCCTCTTCTTTCTTCGCGGGAGCTACTGTTGGTACCGCGCAATCATTTTCCTCCGACTTTGTAGTCTCTGTCTTTTCTGCAGGGCAATATTGAGAGAATAGTTTTTTGAGGTGTGCGATATCAATAGGCTTGGAGAGATAGTCATCCATCCCTACTGCAAGATATTTCTCTCTGTCTCCGCGCAGCGTATTTGCAGTAAGCGCAATAATGGGTACATGCACCTCCTCTTCTTCTTGTTCCCAGTCAATGATCTGCTCTGTTGCTTCAATGCCTCCGAGTACGGGCATCTGTATATCCATCAATATCAGATCATAGCGTTTCTTTTGGCGCATCTCTACTGCCTCCTGCCCATTGTTGGCTATGTCGATGTTGGCACCAAAATTCTTGATGATCTGCGAAATGAGTTTCTGATTGAT
>CAMZLC010000066.1 GCA_947311605.1 uncultured Sulfurovum sp. | reverse complement strand
TAGCCTTGGTCGCTTTAGTTCGGGGACTGAAGTCCCCGCCCCTTTTTGAGGGGTGGGGTTGGAGTCCGTGAGATAGAGAGATTCAGAGCAAAACCCTAAGGCTCTACTAAGGTCGTGGTACTGTTACCACCATAGAGATACAGCTTGATTTCTGCATCAGTAAAATTGTATGTGCTATAGAGCAGCTGATCACCCAAAAGATCAAACCTCACAATATGCTCATCAAAAGGCAGATCAACGGTCTTTACGGTACCTTCTTCTGTGCCGTCACTTTTCCAGAGTTCTTCGTCATTGATACCGTCATCGACCGTAAAATAGAATCTATTGTTACCGCTGCTGTGGCAAATTCTATCATGAGAAAAAAGACTGAACCCTCACGAATGCTGAGGGATCGTCAATCGTAAATCCCCGGCTCCTCCGTACCGAAACATATAGTAAACAGATGAAATCCCTCCTCGTAAGCATAGTTCAGCTTCAGGTCATGCTTGTCGAGAATTTTTGTGACAATACCCAAACCCAGCCCATAACCCCTCTTTATTCGACTGCTTTTTTCACGAACAAAAGGGTCGAGATATCGTGAGATATCATACTCAAGTGCTTCGCCTTTATTTCTGATTGCGAGTGTTTGCATCTTGGCAGTTACAAATATTGGGTAGTCGGTTGTGTATTTGATCGCATTGTCGATAAGGTTTTTCAAGGCAATTGCCAGATAGTTCAAATCGCCCTTGATCAGAAAATTCTCTTCTATAGAAAGTTTCAGCTTGGACTCATCTTCAAACATGAGCTTAGACAAAGCTTCAAGTATCAAGGTTTCAGCCTTGAAAATCTGAGGCTCTACCGTATCGAGCACCTGCAGTTTTTCAAGCTCCAAAAGTTCGGTACTGAGGTGCTTCAGTTCAGAAAATGCTCTCTTTATTATCTCTTTGGCAGGGGACTCCTCTAGAGCCTCAACAGCAAAATAGCCCTTGGAGATAGGTGTTCTCAGTTCATGTCCAACATCACGAAGCATTGATTCTCTGGCAATGATATGCTCTTGTAATTTTTGAGCCATCATATTATAGGTCTCTGCCACCTCACCTATCTCGTCCCTACTCTTGACTGCTAGCCTGCTCTGGTAGTCACCTCGGGCAAATGCTCTCATTTTGTCCGAGATCTGTCTGAGAGGCAAGAGTATTTTCAACATCACCAGAAAAATAACAACAAGCACCAGTACATAAGACAATAACAGTATATTTAAAAGACGCTGCTCATACAGGACTTCTCCATGACGACTGTCTCGAAACAGCCAAAGATCCTCAAAATATCGAATGCGCAGCAGATACTCCCCCCTCTTCCCTTTGAGTACTTCAAGCGCCCCGAAAGTATGTGGCTGTGAAAAAATTACTGCCGCACCCTCTGCCTCTCTTGTCTCTATAGACTCCAGTCCCAAGGTTTGCACCCGATCCTTCACCGCTTCGTGAGAGGAGGCGATTAGCCATGAAAAAACCTGCTTTCCAGCCTGAAAATACCGCTGCACTGTCTCTGTTTCAGCCTTTTGGTCAGTGGATTTTTCCACACGATAGGCAATCGCAATTGTTAGTGAAAGTCCTATGAGAAACAGTAGCGAAATTTTTTTCAACAGTGACATAGTTACCCTATAAACCTGTAGCCAATACCCCATACCGACTTGATATAATCTGGCTCTCTGGCATTATCGCCTATCTTTTGGCGAATATTACTGATATGCATATCTACCGTTCTGGCCTTGGTGTCATACTCCAAAGAGCTGGCATGAATGATCTGCTCTCTGGAGACATTCACCCCCTTTTGCCTCAGGAGAAACAGAAATATCTCAAACTCCACTCTAGTGAAATCAATAGGATATCCCTCCAGGGAAACCGAAGAAAAGGCCTCATTGATCACAAAATCGGAGATATGGAGTGCGCCTCCGCCACTATGTCTGCGCAGCACCGCCTCGATACGAAGCACAAGCTCCCTGGGTTCATACGGCTTGGAAAGATAGTCGTCTATGCCGATCTCGTAACCATAGATCTTGTTACCAATATCGCCACGCGCTGACGAGATGATGATTGGCGTATCCAGCTTGGTTCTAATCTCCCTAGCCACATCAAATCCATCCATCCCAGGTAGCGTGAGGTCCAGTACAATGACATCGAATATTTGCTTATCGAGAAACAGTGCATCCAGAGCCTCTCTTGGGTCGGCATAGACCGCTGTGGTGTATCCATAGCTACCTAGATAGTCTCGAATAAGATCTTGCATCTGCACCTCATCCTCGATCAACAATACCTGCCTACTCAACTTCCCACTCCTCCATATAGCGCACAAATCGCTTGCGTTGTTCTGGTGTGAGTATGCGGTGCATTTGGGAGAAAAATGTTGCCTGCATCTCGATGGCGTGACGACTTGGTCGGGAGAGTGTACGCGTAAATGTTGCCGCATCAAAGCGCTTCTCCAGAAAGAGTGTGGCAGCCTGTTTCTCGCCTAGCTCTTTCTCTTTACGATACTGCTTGTAGGCTGTTCTAAATTTTCTAATCATTATCCTTGCTTGACCCAACTGACTAGTGCTTAAATGCAGGTAGCGTACATCCAGAGGAAGGTGCTGCTTCTTATATGTATGCTCCTCTTCTTCCTCATGCTCAAAGTCCGCAAACAGTGACGACACAAGCATCAATAAAATAAACCCCAATCTCATCTTAACTCTCCGGTATTTTTATCTTTATATCTTCTATCAGCCCTTTTTCCACATCGCCATGACAGGCCTTGCAGTTGGCTCTGCTTAATATCTTTTCGCTTTTGAATATTGGAGGTGGTATTTCCTTGTGGCGTTTTTTCCAATAGGGCGTCTCCGTGATTGCTATTATATCCTTTTTTGGAAAACTTTTGAGAATATAGACAGACGACTCCTGCGTGGAACTCTCGGCTGCATACTTGAGAAGATATGCTGTGATGGCTTTCTCTTCCTCTGTTTCTAGCGAAGCGTCATCACCAAAATGATGCTTGAGATTCGACATGAGAAGCTGCCATGACTTACGAGGAAGGAGGCGTGGAGGATACAGCATATGGCAGGAAGCACACTCTTCTGCAAAGAGCGGATGCTCTTTCTCGTAATCCACCTGACTGTAGATACTTTTGGTCAGCTTACTCTGTGTGGTCGCGGCAAAAATGACTGTCAGCAATACCGCAGATAGACCAACGGCAGCCACACATTTCTGAAGCAGGGTCAACCTGACCGACTCTGCTTCCAGATGCTTGTAACCATCAATTATAGATCTTAGCGTACGGTGCTCAGGGTGCAAAAAAGTATCAATCAGCACACCCGATATATGCATACCCACAAACAGTAGCAATAGACTAGAAAATATCTCATGTGCCTCCACAAACAGCTCCATGTCTGTCGACAGTGTGAGGTTGAGAAACCCCAGTACACCCTTGCCCTCCTGTACGCCATAGGCCAAAATACCCGTTATTGACAACAATAAGAGTGTCACAATAATGCTATACATCACAAGCGATGCAGCAGGATTGTGACTTGCATACGCTTTTTGTGTATGCAGTATGCACCTGCCAAAGGAAATGGCTTCCTTTATAGAAAATGGCCAAGAGGAAAACAGGGCATGCTTCGAACCAACAAATCCCCAGACAATCCTAAAAATCACCAGCATGCCCACACCATACCCTATCGCTGCATGCCAATCAAGCCAAGCATCACTCTCTGAGGTCAATAAGGCCAACAGCACAAGTACCACAAGCATGCCATGAAACAAGCGCGTAGGCAGACACCATACATAAGTTCTCATAGCAATACTCTAGCTAAATGTATCATCAAATAAGTTTCCGCTCCAGTTGAACATATTTTGATAATTTCTCGCAGAGGGTGCACCCGAATCTACCTTTGCCAAAACCATCTGTCCGCCTTCGTATTTAAATACAGCTGCCAGCCATGAAGCTTCTGTACTTGAGACAGGGCTATAGCAGGCTGAATTTGTTTTTGGTGAAGGATACAACGCTATATTACTCAGCTGGCGCAATATAGCATCTGCACAGATCTTTGCCTCCCCATTTCCTATATGTCCTGCCTTTGGTTGTCCTGAGGCATGAGAATCTCCGATGATAAAGATATCTCTAGTCAATGTAGATTCATAACTCAGTAGGTTGACCGGTGCCCAGTTTCCATCATTAAGTCCCGCATCAAAGATCAGTTTTGCGGCTTTTTGGTTGGGTATCACATTGAGTACCGTTGCGCTAATACTGTCTGTGGAGCCGTTCTGCCTAAACCTCACTGTACTGGTCGCGTCGTCAACGTGTGTCACTACGCAGTCGGTTCTGTAGTCTATGCCATAGCTATTGAATTTGGCACCAAAAGTAGCAGCCTCTACCGTAAAGGTACTGTTGGCATCCAATACGATGATGCTGCTATTGGTAAATCCTTTTGTGTTTTTCAGATAGTCTGCAACGACACATGCCCTCTCATAGGGTCCGGGAGGGCATCGGTACGGTGCCGCAGGCACCGTCATCACAAAGGTGTCTCCATCGACCATACTATCCAGTTTTCTTTTGAGTATAGTGGTCTGCTCACCTGCAATCCATGCGTGCGGCACCTTGTCAAAATCATAAGGATTAGGTGTCACAAAATCGATACCTGGTGCCAAAACAAGCTTGTCGTAAGAGACCTGCTGCCCATTGCCCAGTGTAAGCATCTTGCCTGTCTTGTCGATATGCATAACACTCTGATGCAGCATAGTGACCTGATAGTTGCTTGCATGTGATGCATAGTCAAAAGTCAACGCAGATATTGTCCTCTGACCATTGAGTACCAGATTGCTCAGAACAGGAGACACATAGGAGCTGTTTGGCTCAATAACTGTCACCTCTATGCTGCTTCCACCCCATAGCTTGAGATATTTGGCACATGTAGCGCCAGAAAACCCACCACCGACTACTACAATATGCGGTTTTGTGCTTGCCGAAAAAGCGGGTGTTGCTACCGACAAAGATCCCACACCTACTGTCTTGAAAAAATCTCTTCTTGTATACGCTGCTTTCATCACTTCTCCTTCTGTTAATGTTGTATTCATCTTCATCCTAATCTCCTGGAAGCGTATTGAGCCAGCTGTCTATGCTTTGTTTTTCCGTAGGGGTATAGCCATCTGCGATTGTCTGCATGATAGGATGACCACCAAACCCTTCTGATGCAAACTCACCTTCACCCGCTATACTGTCCCAGGATGTCTTGGAGACACCATTGGTACCATGACACTGGGCACACTGGGCACCAAGAATACGTCCAGAACTGGCTCTATACTGAGTAGGAAGCGTAACGGTTCCGCCATTGGTATTGCCCCCTCCATCATTATTGTCTCCATCATTATTGTCTCCATCATTATTGTTTTCATCATTATTGTTTTCATGACTACCTCCTTCACCATATGCGCCATCCGCTACGCCATAGTCAGAAGTACCGCTGCTGCTACCACACCCCATGAGTACAAAAGCTGTCATCAGGGTTGCTATCACCTTTTTATTGTCCAACATTATTTTCTCCTTTCTTGTTATACGTCAGTCTTCCCATCTTCCATAGTTTGGGATGAAAATATCACGTTCACCATATAGCCCTTTCTCTGCTCTCTGGTGGCATGCCACACAATTTGAGAGCAGCCTCACCTTCTCTTGCTTGATTAAGCGTTTTGGTATCTCTCTATGCTCTCTTTTAAACTTTGGTATCTCTGTAATTCTCATCAATACACTGTGTTTGGGGATAGATCGGGTAAGCTTTGTAGCCGCATGACTGGTACGCTTAGCATCCGAAGCATTCTCCTGAAGATATTTTGACAGTGTTGCTTGATCCTTTGGATCCATTGTTGCATCAGCGCCAAAATGGTTCTCCAGTCCCTTCATGATCTTTCTCCATGATCTTTTGGGAAGAAACTCAGGCTGATAAGCCATATGGCACGATGCACACTCATTTTGATAGAGCTGAGTCACTATGCTGCTTTTCTGCCTCCCCTCTGCCCCTGAAGCCATAGCTTTATTTGTCCCATATCCACCATCTGCCAATACCAAAGATACTCCTAATCCCATGAACATTATAGATGTCCACATCCGAACTCTCTGCATCATTTTCTCCTTTATTTTCGTCGCATCATAAAGGTTAGCACATCTCCTTTTTCTTGTGCCGTACCCTCTCTCTTGTACACATCTTTAAAATTTCTCCTTAGCCACTTTTTAACCTTTTTCACCTTGCTGAACCTTTGAGGGTTGGCAAATGGTGAAAGAGGCTTGATTACCTTTCCCGTAAAGAGATGCTTTCCCGAGGCAGAGAGATTTTCCGTATGACAACTGGAACAGGAAACTATCTTCCCTCGCTTACCTCTATGCTTGGAGAAGTATATCTTCTCGCCTCTGCTGTATTCAAATCCGTTGAATCCAGGATCAGCAAGCCTTGCTTCCTTTTCCAAAGTACTCATGTATGCATCCATATTTCCGCCTGCTGACACAAGTGTCATGCCTACTAGAAGATAGAGTGCGCTGTATTTCATATGGGCTCCTTTCGTATGTGATAGTGACATTGTATTGGAAGTTTATCAAGTCAGGACAATACTCCCTTGACACTTTCTTGACATATACCTCATAGCATATTTTCCGGAAGTTCTCTATCACTTCACCTATGGGAAACCTGTAGTGCCTTGCAAGTGCCCATACACTAAGCCTTTGCAGTATATTAGGCGACTCTAATGCATACTTTGGGATAATATCTCATGAAAAACAGACAAGCAGACCGACACCGAGGCAGAGAGTATGACCTCGTCGTGATCGGTGCGGGTGCAGCAGGTATGATGGCCGCCATCACGGCTGCCAGAAGAGGCAGAAGCGTCCTGCTGCTCGAAAAGCTCTCCAAGACAGGTGCCAAGCTCAAGGCCACCGGTGGCGGCAGGTGCAACCTCTCCAATACCCTCTCCAACGAGGCCTTTGCCGAGGCCTTTGGGAGGGATGGGCGCTTCATGCGACCTGCGATCGATGCCTTTGACCAGCATGCACTGAGGGCGTTTTTTGCCGAGATCGGGGTAGAGACCGATGCACCGGACGGGTTTCGCATCTTTCCTGCAGGGCACAACTCCCAGACGATCCTCAATGCACTCAGTGCAGAGATGGAGGCCCTCAATATACAGAGTGTATGCGGACAGAGAGTGACAGATGTGCAAAAAAACAGTGGGCTCTTCGAAGTCACTACGGCACAGACCCACCAGCATGACAAAGCAGAGGGACACTATGTCTCAAAAACGCTTATTCTCGCCACCGGCGGCAAGGGCTATCCGAAGCTGGGTGCAGAAGGTGACGGCTACGATCTAGCAGCTGTCTTTGGACATACGAGCAGCCCCTTGTTTCCTGCCATGATGCCGCTCAAAGTGGCTGAAGCGTGGGTGGCAGAGTGCCGTGCCGATACGATCGCAAATGCCCATATAGTCGTTGATATTAAAAAGTATAGAAAACGGCAGGCCAGAGGAGATCTGATCTTCACCAGAGACGGAATACGGGGGCCGGTAGTGCTCGACTTTTCCAGAGAAATCACCCCGCTGCTCACCCGAGACAAAGCAGTACCCATATTGATAAATATGACCAAAGGAATGGATGAGGAGATGCTACGAAAACATATCAGAGAGAGGCTCTCCGGCAGCACCCACTACACTACTCTTGGGCTACTAGAAACCCTCCTGCCTACCTCCCTAGCTCAGGTACTGTGTCGGCTCTCTCATGCCGTACCTGAGCTTGGCTTCTCGAGGCAGAGGGGAGAGGTCAGAGAAAAGCTTATCAAGCTACTGGCATGGACGCCACTCACTGTCACCGGTCATGAGGGATTTGACAAAGCCATGATTACCAGGGGCGGCATCAAGCTGAGGGAAATTCATGACAAAACCATGGAGAGCAAGTTGACAGAAGGGCTATACTTTTGCGGAGAAATGGTAGATTTGGACGGTCCCTGTGGAGGCTATAACCTCCAGTGGGCATTTAGCAGCGGGGTTTTGGCGGGGCTCTCTGCGTCCGCCTAGGAGGTTTTGCTGTCCCAAACTTGTACTCCAAAGGTGTTTCCTGTGGGCATTCAGAATCCTTTGGCTTTGTGAGGAACGCTTGTCCTTCAGGGAGATTCCGGATCGAGTCCGGAATGACGGAGAGTAGAGAGGTCTGTCATCACGAAGGGAGGGTTCTAGGAGTCTGTCATGCTGAATTTGAACTGTTTCTCCATCCTGATCGACTCATCTCTGCCATAGACAATGATCTCGCGATCCACCTCTATCTCTTTGGGTGCGGGCTTGGCGGGATACTCTACAAAGTTGAGAATATGCTTGATACAGTTGAGTCTGGCCTTTTTCTTGTTGTCGCTCTTGACGATCGTCCAGGGGGCTGCATCGGTGTGGGTAGCAGAGAGCATCATGAACTTGGCCAGACTGTACTCATCCCAGAGGCGTTGTGACTCTTTGTCTACTGGAGAGAGCTTGTATTGCTTGAGAGGATCGGTCTCCCTGGCCTCGAAGCGTCTGGCCTGCTCCTCCTTGGAGACAGAGAAGTAGAATTTGAAGAGCTGTATCCCCTCATCCACCAGCATCTCCTCAAACTCAGGGGCATCCTTGAGAAACTTGTGGTGCTGCCGTTCCGTACAGAAGCCCATCACCGGCTCTACCATAGAGCGGTTGTACCAGCTACGGTCGAAGAGTACGATCTCTCCTGCAGCGGGCAGATGGGTGACATAACGCTGAAAATACCACTGGGTAGACTCTTTTTCATTGGGCTTCTCCAGTGCCACGACCCGTGCCCCTCTGGGGTTGAGGTGCTCAGTGATCCGCTTGATTGTGCCACCCTTGCCTGCGGCATCACGCCCCTCGAAGATCATCAGGATCTTCAGTCCCTTGTCCTTGACATGGTTTTGAAACTTCAGCAGCTCCACCTGCAGCCTGCGCAGCTCCTCCTCATAGGCGATCGTCTCTTTTTTGCGCCAGACCTGTACTTTGCCTTTGGCTTTCATCCGCTCTTTGAAGCTTGGCTTCTTTTTTCTCTGGGAAGATTTTGCCTGTCTCATTGTTTTTGGGTTCTCTACTTTTTTCTTCTCAGGCTTCTTACTGTTTTTTTTCTCTGCCATGTTTTTTCCTTTTGTTGTTGGGTTTAATGATCATATTTCCCGCTGGTCATTCGCTGCGCATCCATGATCTCTACTTCTCTGGCACCGGATATCGCGATCTCGTTGTCCAGTGCGAAGTTGAGGCTCTGGTCTCGGTTTTCATAGTTGACGGAGTTGAGTATGATCTTGAGCACCTCCATTCTCGCTCTGAACTTGTCGTTGGAGCGCACGACCATCCAGGGGGCATTGTGCGTATGGGTCTGCTTGATCATCTCATATTTGGTCACCGTAAAATCATCCCAGCGCTCCTGCGCCTGCATATCGATCTCACTCAGTTTCCACTGTCTGAGCGGATCGGTCTTGCGCCGCTCGAAGCGTCTGGCCTGCTCGTCCTTGGTCACCGAAAAGTAGAGCTTGATCAGGATCGTCCCCTGTCGGGTTAGGTCTTTCTCGAAGTCACCGACTCCCTCCATGAAATCCTCATACTCTTTTAGGGTGCAGAAGCCAAACACATGCTCGACCATCGCCCTGTTGTACCAGCTGCGATCGAAGAGTACGATCTCCCCTCCTGTGGGAAAATGCTCTATATACTTCTGATAAAACCATTGGCTCTTCTGCTCTTCGGTGGGCTTGCCCAGTGCGACCACCCTGTAGTGCTTCTCGTTCATATAGCGGGTTGTTCGCCTGATCGTACCGCCCTTGCCTGCGGCATCACGCCCCTCAAAGAGGATGATCATCTTTTTGTTGGTCTCCTCCAGATGCTTCTGCAGCTTGATCAGCTCTGCCTGATAGGGCTTGAGAGAGATCTCATCTCGTCGCTTTCTGACTGCTTTTTTGACAAAGGTTTTCTCTACCTTGGATCGCTTGTATCCATTGATCACCTTCTCCAGAGGAATCTCCTCCCCCTCTATCTCTATCGCCTGTATCTGCTCGTTCACGGCTGACTCCTTTTGCTGAGCTGGAGGAAATATCCAATAACCCTCTGCTCTTTATTTTATAAAAATGATATTTATACCTTATGATACCTAAACCTAGGTACACGGGTGCCATATCCGCATAAAATAGCGCATCAAAAAAGGATACTTTTACCAATCTTCACAGCAAATTTGCTATAATAGAATTATCATTCAATCGAATTGAAGAGAACGATAAACAAGGCTGAATTTATGCTGTTTCAGGGATTTCCCAAAGAGGGTTTGGTGCTGCTGTCCGAGATCGAGAAAAACAACACCAAAGAGTGGTTCGAGGCCAACAGAGAGAGGCATGCGCGCTATATCGTCAGACCCAACCAGGCTTTTGTGGAGGAGATGGGAGAGCATCTCCAGATACTTGTCCCCACCATCCATGCCATCCCCAAGGTCAACAAATCTCTTTTCAAGATCTACAGGGATTCACGCTTCCATCCCAGCGATCCCATCAAGACCAGAATCGGACTGCTCTTTTGGCAGGGTGGCGGACATCGGATGCAGAGCAGCAGCTTCTATATGCACTATGCACCCCACGAGCTGTTCTGGGCAGCCGGCATTCGCAATTTCAAGCCGCCACTCCTCTCTGCGTATCGGGAATACATTCAGAAACACGCAGAGAGAGAAGCACTGCATCAGATACTCCAGGATCTCAAATCCCAAGGCTACCAGATACCGGAGCCCCACTACAAACGCTGCCCCAGAGAGATGGACTGTGAGGATGCACACAGCTATCTCTATCGCTACCGTGCCATGTTTGCCTACAGCAGCGGCACACCCAACCGTACCTTTCACAGCGCCAGGATCATAGACAAGAGCTTTGGTATCTATGAGGCGATGCTGCCTCTACAGCAGTGGGTCTATCGGCTCACCCTGCACCAGAGAGAGAGCGAGATGCGACATGGTCTATGAGTTCTCCCGCACACCCATGCATGAGATCATCGAGACCCTCAAGGCAGACGGGCAGACAGACATTGCCTTCACTGTGCTCAAGCCCGATCTGGGCAGTGGGCACTATGCCGGCGAGGAGATCAAGATCAACAGGGAGACATACTTTCATCACAGTCTCAAAAGCTGGTGTGCCCTGGCAGAGCTCCTGGGATACCGCATGCTGCTGCCGCAGCCTGCCACACACCCCCTAGTGACTATACGCTACCAGAGGCTCCAGCCTGTAAGTTCTTTTCATACCGATGCCGTAGAGGAGATCACCGAAAAGTACGGCAGTCTCTCTATCTTTGCCCGCATCAACAAGCTCGAAGAGCCCAGCTTTGCCTGGCACTATCACCATGCGCTCGAAGCGGTCAATATCCACACACGCAGACAGATCCTCAACCTGGGTATCAACAAGGGTTATGAGTTTTTGGGAATACGCAGACATACGGGAGAGACACTTTTTGGGGACATGGAGCTGACAGGTGTGGACCACTCCCGCTCGGCCATCGCACAGGCCAGAGAAAACCTGCCTTATCCCAATGTTTCCCTATACTGCCATGATATCAATGCGCTCGCAGCACTGCAACTCCCCAGACAGGACCTGATCCTCTCTATCAGCACCCTGCAAAGCCCCGGTATAGACACCAAACCCCTCATCATGTCACTGGTGCAGGAGCAGCTGAGCCCGACAGGCGCGATCCTCTTTGGCTTCCCCAATGCCCGATGGATCGACGGCGAACTGATCCACGGAGCCAAAGCCCCCAACTACCCCTACCCCGAAATGTCTCTACTGATCAAAGATATCTACTGGATCAAAAAATACCTCCAGCAACACAAATTCCGTGTCACGATCACAGGACGGGAATATCTCTTTTTGACCGCGACAAAAATAGGAACCCGTGGCTAATCTCCAAACGCCTTAAAAAACAACTGCACAAACTTAGGCTTTTTACGGTGTGTGCTGATAAGCTTTTCCATGTACATAAATCCTTCTTCTATTTCCCATGAAAGTGTGTCATTGTTTTCTTCAATTTTGAGAGCATCTTTAAGTGCTTTTATCGCCGAAGGATAAAACTGGCTCTTAGAAGTAGCCAGAGATTTTTCAGCACTATCACGATGGAGCAGTATCGCCTCTTGTGGATACTCCTCTTTGAGCCAAGCGATAAGAGATTTAAGTCCATTGGCATAAAACGACTCGGTTTTCAAAGTATCTTTATGCTCCCATATATACTCAGATGCAAGCTCACTTTCATCTAAAGTCTTAAAAAACTGCATCGCTTCAGAAAAAGAGAGCTTTTGTGCATCTTTTAGGGCTTCTTCTTTGGCTTGTCTTTGCATCACGCCATCGAGTC
>CAMZLC010000065.1 GCA_947311605.1 uncultured Sulfurovum sp. | reverse complement strand
GCGCAGGAGAGAATTTCTGACAGGCTGCTTTTTCGTCTCCCGTTTATGCGTTTTTGGTTTGCTGCGATCTCTCCCTATTATCAAAGTATCTCGGCGGGTGATTTCGGGGAATTTGAACAGAAATGGCAACAGCTCAAGGGAAATTTTTCTATTGTTCTGAGTAATCTGTTGGTACGCGATCTGGTCGTGCAGCATAGACAGGATGCCTGTATAGATGACCCCATCGTCACGGTAGGCAGCTACTATGACAAGCAGACGCACATCGAGCTACTCGCCAAGCATCGGTCTGGTAAGCTGCTGGCAGGTGCGTGTAAATACTCCAAAAATCCGGCACAACACAATATGCCTGATACACTGCGGGAGAAGTGTCAAAAAGCGTCACTCACCATAGAGGAGTATGTGCTGTTTTCGAACAATGGATTTACTGCTGAAGTTTATGCGCTAGAAAAGAAAAGTATGGTACTTCTGTCTAGAAAGGATCTCTCTTCACTTTTGGATGATTTGACAGAAGAGGATCTCCTGGTCTACAAAAATAAAAAGTACTAAAAATGGCACGTATCGATCAAAAAACATTTTATCAGCATACGTACGATAAGCACGGGGTCTCTGCTGAAGGTGTGGCATGGGATTCAGTGCAGACACAGAGGCGTCGATTTTCGGTGATCCTTTCCTGTCTGGGAGATATACGCGGGGATACACTGGTCGATGCAGGGTGTGGATTTGGGGATTTGTATCTCTATCTCCAGGAGAAAGATAAGCTCCCAAAAATGTATACGGGATTGGATCTCTGTACTCCGATGGTGGCGGAAGCCAAGATGCGCACCGGATGCAAGATCATGCAGAAGGATATTCTCCGGCAGAGTATCCCTATGGCTGACTGGTATGTTGCAAGCGGATCTATGAACCTGTTGACACGACTGGAGACTCCTGTTTTTATCCAGCGTTGTTTTGAGAAGAGCCGCAAAGGCTTTGTTTTTAATTTATTGCATGGTAGAGCAGAGGGAGAAGTTTACAGCTGCTGGCAGCCGCATGAGATCATGGCGCTCTGCCGACCGTTTGGGGGAAATGTGGAGATCAGGGAGGGCTATCTTGAAGGTGACTTCACGGTGCTGCTAAAGTCTTGATACCGACTCAAATAGGACTAAGCTTTCCTGTGTTACAGTGCGCCAAAGGAACAACATGCACACACTCGAAAACAGTATAAACAGAGAAAATATTGAAAGGCTGGTTAGGCTATTTTACCCCATGATACTTAGAGATGAGATCGTAGGACCGTTTTTTATAGAGAAGCTGGGGGCGGATATTGAGAGTGCCGTATGGCAGGAGCACCTGCTGCTGATCAGTGGCTTTTGGGCATCGGTGGCTCTGGGTGACGGCGCGTATCAGGGGAATCCTCTGGCGCCGCACTTTCAGATGCCGGGGATCAGCAGGGAGGCATTTGAGCACTGGCTGGCGCTTTTTGCTGAGGCGGCAGATCAGGTGTACACCCCACAGGCGGGGGAGTTTTTCAAAACCAGAAGCGGTATCATCGCAGGTAATTTTATGCGAAATCTTGGACTTTAGGAGTCTGAGGGCTCCCGGGGCTGGTATTGTTTGCCATACCACAGGAGCAGGACACCGGCAGAGACAATGGCTGCAGTGAGGTAGAGTGCTGCATCATAGCTGCCGCTATAGTGCACCAGTGCAACACTGTAGAGCGGTGCCGTCACCTGCCCTATGCCGTAAGCGGTGGTAAAGGCACCCATCAGTACGACGGGATTGTGTGCCGCGATCTTGCCACCGAGATTGAGGAAGAGTGCTACGAGCCCTACAAAGGTACCGCCGTAGAGCAGTCCGCTGAGCAGGATGAGGGGGATACTGTCTGTGAGGGCAGGCAGAAGGATGCCGATCACCTGAAGTGCCATGGCAAGTATGATGATCGGGATGCTCCCGAAGCGGTGTGCCAGTCGCATCCAGAGGATACAGGAGGGGATGCCTGCCAGTCCCACCATGGTCCATGTGCGACTCCCCCAACCTTCGAGACCAGGTATGCTGTCGATGATATCCGGCAGGAAGGTTGCCTGCACCACAAATCCCACTCCCTCGGTGAAGTAGGCTACCGTCAGTAGGATGACAAAAGGACTGAAGATACTGATATCAAACTTGTGCTGCTGAGCAGCCTGCTGGATATGACGGTCAAAGGAGAGGATATAGGTAGTATAGAGTGCAAGCGGGATGCCGACGAGGCTTAGCGTCAGCCAGGCACGGTGCCAGTCCCCTCCAGAGGTAAGCACAGCCTTGGAGATCAGGTCGGTGACCAGTATCGCGATCCCGATACCGCTGAAATGGATCCCCATTGCTTTGGTTTTATCCTCCATATCCAGCTTGTACATGACGATAGCGGAGCCTACGACCATGCCCATAGCCGTGCCAAAGCCCGCAATGATACGAGAGAGGATCCAGAGCATCTGGTTTTCCGTCAGGGCAAGCACGAGGGTCGTCAGTACGGAGAGCAACATACCGAGCCGAAAATAGCGTACCTTGGTATTGATATCCCGGATAAAGACCGCAAAGATCGCCCCGGAGAGATAGCCTGCAAAATTGACCGATGCCAGCACACCGGTAGCCGTGACATCCAGATAGCGCTCCATCATCGCCGGCAGCAGTGAAGTGAAGGCAAAACGGGCGATCCCGATCCCGAGGATCAGCGAAAGGATACCGGCAGTGAGAATGGCGAGGTTGCTGTTGCGGTTGAGAAGTCTAGTGTGCATCAATGTGTTAGGAATCTATATGCACATATTATATATTTTCCTGACCGACTATATACGCATAACCGGTTTCCGGCTCGATATTGAGGATGATATCGTCACCCTCTTCCAGTGTGAATGCAAAAGTGCAGGCACTCCCCATATAGCTTGCGTTGTCTGGCTTTCCAGATGAAGAGAAGCCTACATGAGGTCTGCCCAAATGATCGAAACCTAGATATTGTACTCCATTACATCCTCCGGAACCAGAGACACTGGCGATACCATACTTTTTTGTCAGAAAGATATTAGGGCTGGTGTCACTATCGCCTCCATGGGTGCAGCTATCTGTATTTCTCCAAAAGACTCTTTTGCTGTTGGCTGGATCTAAGATAGCTTCACTCTCATCGATATCGCCACCGTAGTTTTCATCGGATCCGATAGTGTAGAATAGACCTCCTCCCGCACAGCCTTCAAACTGTATCTGCCAAAAGGCTCTTTGCCATTTGGCGTCATCAAACTTATGCTTATCATCCAGCAGTGCCAGATGCTGGGTATAGCGGACAGCAGAGAGGATATTGTCTGCTGCCTCTTGCCTGAGATCACGCTCCATTCGAGGTATCGCCAGTGCTGCCAGGATACCGATCACGACAATGGCGAAGACAAGCTCTATCATGGTAAATGCTTTTTTGTTCATCTGCTGCATCCTCTATATCTTTTGTACGGTGCGCCTGTGGACAGTGCGCCAGAGAGTGGTATTGTCGGGATCTTTGTAGTCCACATAGGCATCGATAATGATGGTGAGTGGCGTGGCGGTGTCAGTGACAGTGGTGCTAAGTTGACGCACGCCTGTTCCGCTGGGGTTACCACATTTTTCTATTTCAGCGATAGGCCCAATGTAGGCTATGTGTGTACGGATGCTATAGCCATTGCCATTGCTAGGCGTTCCTATGTTGCCGGTGATAGTCTCTACGCAGTCTGCGCTTCTGTCGTGTGCTGTGACTGCCATGACGGCAAACTCTGTGTAGCTCTTGGCATAGAGGATCGCCTGTTCATGCTGGAATTGTGCGGTGGTGGTCTTGACGATCTTGCCGCTGAGGTTCATCACGAAGGCACCGACTGTCGCCATGATGACGATGACAAAGATCGCTGTGATCATCGAAAAGCCATTTCTCATTGTATCTGTTTTCATTAGAATATTACCTTCTCTTTGCAGGCATGGATGGTCGCGTTGGTGTCCATGCCTATGGGTTCTTTCTTGCAGATCTTGAGCCTGAAGGCACCTCCAGCGTATTTGAAGCGGAAGTTGGTGACATCATGCAATAAGAGCGAGGAACCCCCACCGATATTCGCTTTGTGTATTGGAGAAAAATTGTAGTGCAACTTAAGATTTCCGTTTGCATCCACCTCAAGGGCATAGGAGCTCCAGGCAAGCTTATAGCGCTCGTTGACGAGCGTACCGGGGGGGAATGGGTCATCAAGCGTTATGGTATATCCAGATACACTTCTGATACCGTAGCTTGTGCCATTGGTATCTGCGAAGTAGAGAGAGGCCCCCGCAATATCGCCTTCAAGGTTTCCTATTATAGTGCTAGCAAGCTCGAGACTGGAGCCTGGGGTGATGAGCTTGTTCCCTCCTGCGTTGAGTGTGGCATTAACATCACAAAAGCCGCTCCAGCCGGGTCTGCGCACTGCACCTGTGGCACTGCCGCTAATCGCCTCAAAACTGTCTCCGTCATAACCCACCCACTGGAGCACTTTGACATTCTCTTTGGTAGTGGTGATGATATCGTCAAATGTGTCACCGGTGCCGGCTTGCCTGACGCCTATGGTGGCGGGGATGGCATAGCGCAGACGGTTGGCGATCTGGTTGAGGGCGAGCTCTGTTTTGATATTGGCACGGTACTGGGCGCGCTGGATGATAAGGCTCTCGTAGACCTGCGCGATGATACTGGCGCCGATACTGGAGACGATACCCAGGACCACGATGACCATGACGAGCTCTACCATGGTGAAGGCTTTTTGGGTGTTTGTTCGATCTATCATGGCATGAAATCCTTATGGTAGTGGTAGCTTCCAGCATTGGAAGAGAATGCACGGAGCACAATCGTTTTCTCGAGTTCGTCTACACCACTTGTGCTGGTGAGTGTGACTGTGATAGCTTTGATATTGGTGGTGCCGGGAGAGGCGCTGAAACTTGGGGCAAAACTAAAAGAACTACCAGCATAATTTGCAGTATCTGATATGTACTGGGTAGCTGTATTGATCTGCACTGTGCTCCTTTCTATATAGTCTTTTCCGCCAGTGCCAGAGCTTGCAATGTCCAGGAGGGCCGTGTTACCATCAAAATCATCGATGTCATTGGTGAGGTTTCCCTCTTTGCCCAATGCCGTGCTTGCGGCATAATATCGATTGTTTCTGAGGCAGTCAAATCTATGGGAAGTTTGCCCTGGATCGGTTCCTGCTCTGACATAAGGATCGCTCGCAGATACATTGAGCTCACTGTCGCCAGCTGTGGTGGTGAGTATGGGGGGTTGGCTTTGGCATACTCCTTGGAGTGCATTTTCGTCCCACTCATAGGTCATCACGAGGTTGAGCCTCGCTGCTGCTTCGTTGATCCCTTCCTGCTGTAGTGCCACAGACGTTGACTTGACAGCCGTTGAGATCAGCATCGGAGCAGAGAGCATCACGATACCCATGATCACAATGGAAAAAATCAGTTCAATCATGGCTATAGCGGCTCTTTGGCGATAGATACGCATTACCATTCCACCCTTTTGGTCTTGTCTCTGTTGATATCATCTCCGACGGTATGGCCTGTTTTACCTTTGCCTGTCCAGATGGATTCAGCAGGCAAGAATCTGTTTCTGAAGAACTCTTTGTGCCTGAGGGTGCCTGATGTTCTTGTCTCATTGGGTATATTGGCGGCTATCCTTGCATCTGCTTCATTGCGAGACAGATCACCTTGATAGTAGAGCAGGTATGGCTCTGGATAATACCCCACCGTATTGGTAGTCGGCCGATTGCTTACAGCAGGATTGACCATGGATATTTTTGTATCGAGTATGGTTCCGTTCTTCTTGAAAGGAACTCCTTTTAGAACTCCTTCTGATGGTGTGTGTTTATCATTTAAAATATCTTTAGATGTAGGAGATATGCTGTCGTTATTTTTTAAGCGAATAGGTGTATGCACCCCATCGTAGTGGTGATTATTCATATTGAGTCTGCCGTAGCTTATTTGCGGGTCGGTAAAGGTATTTCCGGAGTTGTTATCGTCTATGAATACCATAGTATGCCAATCATCGCTGAGATTTTCTGCGCTCACTGGCCCGCCAAGATGATAGGTATTCAGACAGGCTGAGCCCGCCTGATCACAATAGGCGACCAAGAAAAGCATGGCGTCTATGCTGCCGCCATCCGTTTTGTAGAGTCCTTTGCTTGGTACCACTCTGCCGTAGAGGTAGGTTTTGTTCTGGTCGTAGCTGTTGATACCTGTGGGTATATGGGTTGTCATATAAGCACTTGCGTTGTCATCCTTGGATGCTGCTTTGAGATTCTCATAGGTAATGACTACCGGGTTCATGCCCTCTATTCCGTTATTTTGAAGCGTTTCACTAGTGGGCTTTTGGTAGGTTGTGTAGATCTTGGCTGCGGCAGTGCCGTAGCCTTGGTCACTGTTGTTTCCATCAAAAGCTTCTCTTTTGACCGTGAGCGCTTCGCCTAGACCAAGTATCTTTTGTTGATACTCGGTAGCGTTGCTCTCGTAGGGTAGCAGAAGGTACTGCTGAAAGGATTGAGAGAGATTCCCGTCACTGCTTTTGGCGTGGAGCGTCAGATTGACATCGTTTGCCACACATGCATAGGTGTAGTTGCTGAGGGTATTGTTCTGTTTGCCTTGTGCAGAGATGATACCTTGGAGTATGCCGCCCATATTGATAGGGTGAAGCAGGGGGTCATAGTGACCAAAACTATTCATAAATAGACGCTCTTCTCCTTGGGGGAGCGTGTCTAGAGACATGCTGCTTAGATCAAAGTGATCTGGGTAGTATCTCAGATACAGATCATTGTAAACAGGATTACCATGGAGTCCAGTATTGGTCACAAGTGTGGAGTTGATATCGCACCCTGGCCTCTCACTCTTGTCCGCAGGGATAATGGCAGAATCTGGCACACAGTCATCCGTGCCGGGGAAAGTTTTGTCGGCATACCTTGCCTGGTCTACGATCGTCCAGTTGCTGTCACTGATATTGTAGGCATATTTTCCTACATTGCCGTGAGAGAGGAGATTGCCTGAG
>CAMZLC010000064.1 GCA_947311605.1 uncultured Sulfurovum sp. | reverse complement strand
CTTCGTTGGAATAGTGAAAAGTGTTAAACCTATCAAATTTAAACGCTTTCATAAAAGTGCAGAGTTTCTCAAAATGCGCGTCACTCTCTCCCGGATGCCCTGCGATGAGGGAGGTACGGATAAAGGCATTGGGTTTTGACTTCATATATTCTAATAGTTCGATGGTTTTCTTTTCGCCAAAGCCCCGTTTCATAGTTCTGAGTACATCATTGTCTATGTGTTGGATAGGCATATCATAGTAGGTTTGAAATACTGTAGAGTCTGCAATGGCATCTATGAGTGCAAAGGTGGTAGTGCTGGGGTAGAGGTAGAGGATACGGGCTGATGTGACGCCCTCTATCGCCTCTACGGCCTGGACAAGTGCTATGAGTCCATCAGACATCTTCCTGTCTCGTCCGTAGCTAGAAGAGTCCTGGGAGATGAAAGAGAAGTCATAGTAGCCCTCTTGTGTCAGTGTCTCTACCTCTTTGACGATGGAGGAGAGAGGGCGTGAGTGCAGCTTGCCTTTGAAGCTGGGAATGGCACAAAAAGAGCAGCTTTGGTTGCACCCTTCGGCGATCTTGATGTAGGCATGGTAGTTGGATCCTGTGATGACTCTACCGCTCGTTTCTGTGGCGAGATAGACCTCTGGGCTAAAAGTGCTTTGTTTGGAGGCGATCAGTGCATCGATCTTCTCATAGTCGCCTACCCCTGTAAAGATATCTATCTCTGGCATCTGGGACTGGAGTTCTTCTCGGTATCGCTCCGTCAGACAGCCGGACATGACCAGGATGGAGTTTTCTTTTCTCTGCTCATGCAGGTTGAGCACGGTGTTGATGCTCTCCTCTTTGGCCGCATCGATGAAGCCGCAGGTATTGACGATGATGACATCAGCTGTACTGGCATCGTCACTTATTTCATACGCTTTGAGACGGCCGAGCATCACTTCTGAGTCTACGAGGTTTTTGGTGCAGCCTAGGCTGACGAGATGGAGTTTTTTTGGCATGATTTTCTTTCTGTTTTTTAGGAGTTTGTTTATTTTTGGGCATTATACCTAAAGCATGGGATCCTGTCAAAATATGCTTGATGTGCATGGTTGTGGGTTTGGATACTTTTGGAGCAGTGACTTCAGTCGCTGCAATGCGACTAAAGTCGCATCCCCTTGTTTGTGCTCGGTGCAGTAATAATGGAGGAGATTGAAAGAGAAGCCGCCTATTGTAGACCACTGTGAATAGTCACGAGCGCATGATGCAGATCTCCGATGTGGTCTTGACATAGGTTATACACTATCTCTGCGTTGAGGTCGAAGTAATGGTGAGAGAGTATGTCGCGCATGGCGGCTACTTTCCCCCATGGAATATCAGGGTATGTGACAAGCAGTGTTTTGTCAGTAATCCTGTCTATCTGTTTGACTGCCTCACCGATGGCGATGAGAAGCATACAGATACTGTCTAGCACCATCTGCCCTTCATCATTGGCGACGAAGTCGTCCATGCAGCTCATTTTTGAACATCTGCTGCTTATGGTGTGACTGGCATCTATCATCTCTTCCAGAATGTCGGACACGAGATATTTGTCATACATAGAGGGCATCTCTGTCGATACGAGAGCGCAGTTTCGGGTTCATGTGCTTCCATAGGGCGACAATGTCCACTTTTGTACCGAATGTTTTTTCCAATTCTTGTTTGATGCTGATCTGGTTGAATATATCTGCTTTGTGGAAGTCTACAACGATATCGATATCACTGTTGCTGTGGGCTTCATCTCTGCTAAAACTGCCAAATATACCCAATTTATTGATACTATAGATCTGTTTATTTTTCTCTTTGTATCTTCTGAGGTATTGGAGAATTTCATTTTTGCTTAGCATGAAGACTCCTTTGTTTCTGGATATTATACCCAAAGCATGGGATCCTGTCAAAATATGCTTGATGTGTATGGTTGTGTGTCTGGATGCTTGCTTTAGGTTGAGGAGGGTATAGTACAAATCAAAGTATGGGTTGATCTGTTTGACAGGCAGGAAAATATGTTTGTGTCGGGAGGATCAAGCCTAAAGATCATCAAAAAAGAGCTTACATTCAATAATGAGTTTGTCTAGTCTCGTGTCGTTTATCGTGGTTTCGTCACTTTTTGACTGCATGTAGAAGAGCAGTAGTGTGTCTTCGCAGTTTTTGTAAAAATAGTAAATCCTATAGCCTCCGCTTTTGCCTTTGTTTGCGCTGGAATTTGCCATTCTGATTTTGTATATTCTCTCCTTGAGCGGTATGGCTGTTGAGGGGATTGGGTCGTCCTGCAATAGGTCTAGCAGGGTGGTATAGTCTCTTTTTAGCAGAGGGTTCTTTTTGCGGTAGTGCTTTAGTTTTTTGTCAAAAAGAGGCAGGGTGTAAATATATGCCATGTATTAGAGTTCGTCGAGCAGCAGGTGGGCAGGTTTTGGTTTGATTGTTCCCTTGCTGACCTCTTGCAGCTCAGACTTCAGTGTTTGTATCTCTTTTCTGGTCTCTATAAATTCTATTTCATTCAGGACTAGAGAGGTCAGGTACTCTACGGGTGATATATCATTTTCTGTGGTTTGCTGGTAGAGAAAATTTTCTACCGTTTTGTTGCTGATCTGTACAGTAGTCATGATGTGCCTTTACAAAAATAGGATACCCTTAAGTATATCACAAAATAATAAAAAGTGCTTTGTGTGCAAATGAGAAAGATAGATATGTCGAGAAGTAAAAGGAAAAAATAAAAGAGAGGGTTAGAGTCAGGCAGAAGCCTGAGCTCTAAGAAGCTAAAAGTTCAGAGGGTATCCTAGAACTTGTAAGAAGCACCAAGTCTAACTCTTGCAGATTTTGTGCTTACGCCAGCTGCTGTTTCAGAATCTTCATATCTATACTGAGCGTAAAGACCAACACCCTTTACAGCCATTTTATAGCCAACATAGACTCTAGTTCTTTTGTCATCGTTAGCATAGTCAACATAGTTTGCACCCAAAGAAGCTGTGCCGATACCAAGCTTTCCAGAGATGCCAGCAGCGAAAGTTGTACTTTCTGCACCAAAGTCCTGATCCCAACCGTCTCCGAGAAGTCCGCCTGTACTGCTGCCAGTGATCACTACGCTACCTACAGTATTGTTGTTGGTGTATCCAATGCCACCCCAAGCATTAACTATACCAAAACTACCAGAAAATTTGATTGCAGCTGCAATTGCAGGATTAGCACTGCCGTCGTCCTTGTATGCAACTTGACCATCAACTTTATAGTCGCCGAGTACGCTGTTTACAGTAAGTGCGCCAGCAAGAAGATCTTCTGTTGTGCCAGCAACCAAAGCACCAAGCTCAGAACCATAGTATCCAACTGCTGTGATAGTAGTGTTTGCAATAGACTTGTTTTGGAAACCAAGAGCAAAAGCACCAGTATTGTCTCCAGCTACATTCAGAAATTTAGCTCTATTATTGTCTTTGACTGCCGCTGAAACCCATACGCCATATACCAATGTATCAGCAAGGTCTGTGTTGGCAACCAGTACGCCATCATAAGTAGTGTCTGTAACACCGCCAGTACCACCAGTACTCAACAGTGTGGAGAGGTTACTCTTGAGTGCGAATCTACCGACCTGAACAGCAGTGTTGTTGAAGCTTGCAGCTAGATAAAGCTGGTTAAGTGCTCCACCTTCCTGAGTAGCTCTTCTGCTTGCTCTGAATGAGTCTCTAAGTGCTGTTGTCCATCCACCTACTTCTGCACCAAAACCAATATTGTCAGTAATCATTTTATTGACATTGAGCTTAGCAGAGAAGATCAAGCTAGATACATCTTTACCAAATAGATCGTTATCCGTAACATCTACATCGGTATTTGCATCCTCTGTTTGATAGTGTACGCCCACAACACCACTAAAATCTGAACAATCTGCTACTGGAGCCGCTGCTGCTGGCTCTACAGGAGCGATGTCACCGCCTGCGAAAATCATTGTCGAAGCTACTACTGATAGCAAAAGACCTTTTTTCATTTAAAACTCCTTGTTTTTTGTTTACAAGCGAATTATAGCATGGTTTGCTGAAGAATGTCAATAGATTGAACGAAAAAACAATCAAAAATTAACAAAAAATTAATGATACTCTCTAAAATAGCCATAAAATGGGTATTTTACTAAAAATGAAATAGTTAACAAAACATCCAAAAGAGTTAATAGGGGGCTAAAAAGCGGAAAAAAGAGAAGAGCACTTAAGCTTTTTTACTCTTTTTGAGGAGCTTTTTGTTTTCGGGGTTGTTGAGGAGTGCTTCCATGGAGCGGTCGATGGTGCTCTGGGCGGCCTTGGGTCTCATGGGTTCGGAGACATTGATCGCGATGGGATACTCATCGACAAAGAGCTGCTTGATCGCCAGTAGCGGTATGCTGAGCGCTGCGCCGATATTTTCAGCACCAAAGCCCGCCTCGAAGTAGAGATGCGTTTCATCCAGATGCGCAGACTCAAAGGTATAGCCCGCCAGCACGAAAAGTGCTACATCGCCAAAGCTCTCTGTGATGGCAGCCGGCAGCTCCGGAGAGAAGAGGATATG
>CAMZLC010000063.1 GCA_947311605.1 uncultured Sulfurovum sp. | reverse complement strand
CTTTCCGCCGATATTGAATTCGAAAGTCGCCGTGTCCCCATGTACCTCATCTGGATCAATTGCCTTGGCAAAGACCAAGTTGATGGGGCCAAACGGAGATCGCCACTCCACTTGCGCACCGACAGATTTTTGTGTGATATCAAAGCTGCTCACTCCAATTTGACCGTAATCAACAAAGAAAGTTAAGCGCATCTTGGATGCTTCAGAAAGAGGAATACTTGCCTCAATACTGGTAGAGTAACTTCGGTATCCACCTGTTCTGTATCCACCTGTCATAGGAGAGATTGTTCCCGACTTGAAGCCTCTGACACCTCGACTGGCTCCTCCAAGGTAGAGTCTTTCTGCTACCGGAACATAGGCCCCGGTAGCGTGGTCGATATAGCTCCCCCTCAATTTAAACCTCAGGATAAGGTCATAATCAATATCATCCTTTAGGCCATAGTAGGCAGCAAGTCTTCCATCATATTTTGTAAACTCTGCTAGCCTCTTCCCTGCTGGTGCACTTCCAAGACCGGCATATTCAAATCCAAACTTGGCATAAATGCCCTCTCTAGGCGCATAGTAATCATCCGTTGTGTCATAGACAAGAGAAGCTATAATAGATGACTTGACATAGTTATCATAATCTCCTGATGTATATCCTGCATAGGAGGTATTGACATCATCGTACTCTACATCCTTATAACTATACCCGATTGAAGCATAGATATTATGTGTAAACTGCCGCCCCAGACTGACGTATCCGCCAAGTTCATTCTTCTTCTTGTAGGCTAAATTGTCATAGGTGTCACTTTCGGCATAATCACTCTCTTTTTTGAATATACCGGCAGAAAGACTATATTTGCTATCGAACAATCTCGGATCTCTTATCGAAAATCCGTAAGACTGCGTTACTCTTGAATAATCAATAGAAGCGCCAATCTCTATACCGGTACCAAAGATATTTCTCTCCTTGATGCTACCATCTACCGTCCAGCCATCGGCACTGCCATATCCGCCACCTATGGTAAAGGAACCGGTCTTTGCTTCCTTGACATCCACTTCAAGATCCATCTTTTTAGAAGAGACCTTTTTGGGCTTGATCACCACTTTGTCAAAATAGCCCGTTCTCGAAAGCATCTTTTTACTCTCTTTGAGGGCTGTATAGTTATAGAGGTCTCCCGGTGCAAGATCCACATATCTTCTGACCACATTGTCCTTGGTTTTTTTATTTCCCTTGACAATGACATTATTGATCGTCACCTTATTCCCTGGCACCACCTTGTACCGAACAGCCATTGTGAGATTTCTCGCATTTTTTCTAAATCCAGGCATGACCTTGACATTGGCATAGCCCATATTGGCCAGTTTCTCAGAGAGCATCTTGATATCTTTTCTTAGCTTAGAGACATCAAACACTTCACCTTTTTTAAGCTGAAGTTCTGCACTCAGTATTTTGGCATTAAGACCTGACACTTTGCCCATACTCAAGCTTACTGCTGATACTTTATACTGTCTTCCTTCTTTGACACGGTAGGTCACGGTAGCATCACTGGTAGCAGGATCTACCTTGAGAGAAGGTGTTGCAACTTTGGCATCAAGATATCCTCGTTTGTAGTACTCATCTTGCACACGCATGGCATCATACTTTAGCTGCGTGATATTGGCTGCGCCACTGCTTCTGCCTGGAAACCAGCCCATAAATTCTGCTTCTTTATTGACAACCTTGCCTGTGAGTACCTCTGCTGAAACCTTCTTGTTTCCCACTACTTTAATCTTCTTAATCGTGACTTTGTTGCCTTTTGTGATATTAAACACAAGGCCGACAGCAGCACCTTTGTCACTCACATGACTCTGCACTGTGGCCTTCTGATAACCTGCAGATTTCAATGCTACACGGATAATCTTCTTGGCCTTTGTCACTTTAGCTGTAGAATACTTATCTCCTACCTTCATTCCAATGATCGGTTTCAACTTGTCCCCATCAAACCCCTTGAACTCGATAGAGTCAATCGTTTTTGCTGCCAGCACTGTTACTCCAAGCAACAAAACCAATAGAATACGTTTCAACATAATATGTCCTTACTTCTCTGCACACACAGAAAATAGATAAATTTGTACTAAGTGTACCGTTTTTTGGCTAAAAAAATAGTGACCAATACACTGTTTTCTCTCCGAAAGAGGAATATAGTGTCCATATGTTATAATATGATGGCATCATACTTTAAAGGATCGTTGTGAAAATTGGAATTGTCGGTTTGGGCTTGATGGGGGGCTCTCTTGGCATTGCGCTCAAAAAGAGCGATACCCATGCAGAAGTGATTGGTTTTGATCACAATGATCAACATTGTATTGAAGCATTGGAATATGGCATTGTTGATAAGGTGGTTGATACACTGGAAGCTTTTTATGGTGTGGATGTACTCTTTTTGGCGGTACCCGTAGATGGCATCATTGCGCTGCTTAAAAGCCTGCCAGAAATAGAGAATAAGACAACCATTATCGATCTAGGAAGTACCAAAGAAAAAATTATTCTGTCTGTTCCCAAAGAGATACGAGAAAATTTTGTTGCAGCACACCCTATGACCGGTACCGAAAAATCCGGCCCCTCTGCCGCCATAGAGGGGCTTTATCATGGGAAAGCTGTCGTACTCTGTGATCTCGAAGAGAGCGGAGAACAGCAACGAAACATAGCCAAGCAGATCTTTACTGATATGGGCATGAAGCTTTTTTATATGGGTGCGAAGGAGCATGATAGGCATGCGGCCTATATCTCCCATATGCCGCATGCACTGAGTTACGCACTAGCAAACGCGGTTATGAAACAGGAAGACCCTAAAGCGATCACGGCACTTGCCGGCGGTGGCTTCAAAGATATGAGTCGTATCGCCAAATCCTCACCCAATATGTGGCGCGATATCTTTCAGCAAAACAGAAAATATTTGCTGGATGGCATAGACTCTTTTGCGGAAGAGTTGGAAAGGTGTCGAAGCCTGGTCGAAGAGGAAAACTGGGAAGCACTGCACCATTGGATGAGCAAGGCCAATACCCTGCACCAGATCCTCTGACACTCCTCTAGGATCCCTCCAGCACCTCATTGATCATCTTGTCCAGCTCCTTCCTATCTATAGAGATAGTGTGATTGCCATTTTCTTTTTCGTAAAGTTTTCTTACCATAGCCTCTATCTTTTTGTGATGGTTGGTATGGGGATAGAGTATTTTCAGCGCCTCTTTGGTACTGTAATGTGCTCTTTTTTTCCGATTTCTCCTTTGGGAAACATAGACCAGAATCTTTTGCATCAACAGAGTGAAGAGTATGCCCAGCACAAAACCCAAAACAGTGACCCAGAGCGGATAGCCTGTTTGGGCTTGTGCCTCTCTCTCCTGATAGTAGGCTTCATCCTCCAGGATACTTCTGTTCTGCTCATGGCTCACGGCTGTGCTGTGAGGATTTTTTTGTATAGATACCGGCTTGTCCTCCTGTGCAGTTGGCGCTTTTGTCTGCGTCATGACACCCGCATTGTCCACGTTGATCTTGTGTGCTTTGGTCACCAGTGTTTTGCTTTTTTGAGAGATATAATCAAAACTTTTAAAACTCAGTGAAGGGATAGTGAAATCCTGGTCTGAGATAAATACATATTTTCTCTCATATTGGCTCAGCACCTTATCTCCTGCTACCTTGCTGGTGACTTTGGCATCGTCACCATATACCGTCACCCCCGGCACATCGAACTTGGGATTGGCCAGATCGTCCAGACTGCCTTCACCGGAGATATGCAGCGTATATGTGACAGGAGTATTGGCCTTGACATGGGTGTGGTCCACACTGCTCTGTACTTTGAAAAGACCGATCAAATCTACATTGCCGGGTACGGGTTTTACTACCATACTCAAGGGGGCTGCTCGGACAGAATGCCACTGAATATCATTGGCAAAAAATCCCCATGGATCGCTGCTTGCGCCGCTAAAACTCCGTATCCCCACCCTTGCCTTGGGTGGCATGATCGTCCGCTTGCCTTCCTCCTTCGCACTCACCAGGTATTGAAGTTGATGCAGCGTACCGCCGGCAGAGCGCTTGAGCTTCTCCTCTCCCAACGACTGGGAAAAAAACGCCTTGAACTGTGGTGGCGTATACTCTACTTTGGCTACTGCACTGTTACGCGGCTCAAAAAAATCCACTGTCACGATAAAGGGTTCACCAACATAAACCTCCTTCTTGTTGCTTTTGATACGCAGGGTATATCCATCGACACTTTTCGCCGTAACAGCAGAGGGCTTGATGACATGTATTTTGGTCGGTTTGGTCTGATAGACCTTTCCCTCTATCGTCACCTTGAAGGCAGGAATCGTCATGTCGGTTTCAGGATAGAAGTTAAATCTCAATGTCTTGAGACTCTTGGATGAAAACGTACCATTGATATAACTTGATTCCAGTTTGGAGGTGACGGAATTGCCCTCCACAGGAAAACCCCCTACATTATCAATATTCGGAAATAGGATGTTTTTTCCCTCTGCGACGATCTGCACTTCCAGGGGATTGCCTTCGATGACTTCGGTACTGTTGAGTCTCAGTTTCACCCCTGCCCCAAAGAGCACAACACCCATCATGGTCATTGTCAGAAATAATTTTAAAATCATTTTACCATGGATTGACATCTTGATTCCTTTTTGCTTTTTTTCCTCCGCCTGCACGATACATCAATGTGGGCATTTTCCCATTGCCCATCTTCTTCATCAATTTTCTCAGCTCCTTTTGTCTCATGGCTTTTTGTTTCTCCTGTTTGGATTTTTGTGGCTGCTTCGTACCCTCTTTTTGTCCCGATTTTTCTTTGGATCCACTTTTTTGCTTTTCCTTGTTTTCTTTCTTTTTCCCCTTTTTGCTCTCCTTATTTTTCTCTTTCTTCTTTTGCCCTTTATTCTCGTTTTTCTTTTTAGGTTCTTTCTTCTGGTTTTTGTTTTGATCTTTACTCTTGTTGTTTTTCTTTTTATTTTTCTTTTTTTGATCGTTCTTTTTTTTCTTATTCTGCTGATCTTTCTTTTTCTTTTGTTGCTTCTTTTTCTCTTGCTGTTTTTTCTTCTGCTTTTTGGCCAACTCAAGATTGAAGCGGGTATCAACATCCTCCCTGTGCTTCAATGCTGCTTCATACGCTTTGATGGCATGATCAAACTTTTTCTGCCTAAAGTAGACATTTCCCAGATTATGCAGACGCTGCAGTTCATCTACCCCCTCCCCTTTGGCTCGCTTCAATGCTTTGCCTGCTTTGGCATATTGCCCTGCTTTATAATAGGCATTTCCGAGATCATAATTCCTGCTTGCCTCATCTTTTTGGAGTCCCCTGTATAGTTTGCTGCTCTTGTTGTAATCTTTAGCATCATAGGCTTCCTGTGCCGCTTGAATGGTTTTAAAGTCCGTTATTCCTGCATTGACAATAGTGAAAAATGAAAAATGAAAAATGAAAAATGAAAGTAGTCTCTTTATCATCGTATTCTCCGTTTTGGGATGGAACTAAAGCCAATCAGAAGCAATAACACAGAGAGCATCAGGGGATAGATGAAAAATTCTGTCCGTTCTTTGATCTTGATCTCTCCACGCTTCTGATTGGTAAACTTCTTGTGCATAGCGCGTACAAGTTTTTTTATATCCTCATTTCCTGGACTTGCTACGACAGTGGCACCTCCGCTTTTTTCCGCTATAGTTCCTAGATCTTTATTGAGCTGAGAAATGGCGATCGCGCCATTTTTTGTTTTGAGAGGCTTTCCTCTGGCATCCAGTACCGGTGCACCTCTTTGGGTACCGACCAGAATCGCATAGAGGGTGATTTTCTCTTTTTTGAGAATCTCCTCAAAGCCTTTGAGTGCCTCTTTGTCTCCACCGTCACTCACTACGACCAGGATTTTGGGGTTCTTTTTCTCCAGCATTTTTGTAGCCAGTCTCCCTAGTACCGTAAAGTCTGTCGAAGCCATATTGATATAGCTCTCATCTACCCCCTCTATGATCTGCTCCAGGGTGGTTTTGTCGCTACTGAAAGGTGCGAGCATAAACGACACATGCGCAAATGCTGTCAAGCCCACTTCGTCCGTAGGCATCTCATGCAGCAGACCGATAAGCTTGCGCTTGGCAAACTCCAGTCTGTTGGGATAGATATCCTTGCTGCGCATAGAGCCTGAGATGTCAATGGATGCCATCAGGCTCAATCCCCGGATCGACACGCTTTTCTCTCCCTTCTCAATGACTGGGCGGGAAAGTGCCACGATCATGAAAAAAATCGCCGCAAAAAGCAGCACATTACGTAAGCCGGCAGGCAGCGCATCATTCTCCACCCTCAAACGCTCCAGCACTTTTTCATCAAAGACTCTTGCTGCCTTTTCCTTGTTGGTCAATACCAGGAAAACGAACACAACAAAAGGCACGATCATGATCCAGAAAAAATAGGGGTAGACAAAACTCATGATTCAATCCCCCTGGCCGTCCGAAAATAGAGAAACAGGAGCAGCGCAATGATCGCCGCAAACAGTGGATAGACATAGAGGTAGGTATGCTGCACAATCTTTTTACTTTTGATCTTGCTGGCTTCTAGCTTATCTATATCGCTATATATCTTTTCCAACGCTTCTTTGTTGTTGGCAGAAAAGAATTTTCCTTTGCCCGCTTTGGCTAGCCTCTGCAGATACCGTGCGTCAAAATCTCTGTAGCTGCCTATGCCTATGGTATAGAGGCGAATACCGCTTTTTTTGATGACGCCCAGTATATCCTCCAGTGATATCTTGCTCATATTCTCGATACCGTCTGTCAGCAAAATGGCGATCTTGCTCTTGGCATCACTTTTGGAAAGGATAGAGTAGGTTTGCAGCAAGGCATCATTGATCGCTGTTTTTCTTCCGGCAATGCCAAGCTCCTGCATTTTGATAATGTCTTGTAAGAATGCATTTTCAAAAGTCAAAGGAGAAGCCACAAATGCTACATCTGCAAAGGTGATCAGTCCCAGACGGTCCTTTTTTCTCTTGTCGATAAAGTCCCACACTACCTCTTTGACCACATCAAATTTGTTTTTCATAGGATCCAGTCTGTCAAAACCTCTCTGATTCATCGACCCACTGGAATCAATGACCAGCATAATATCTCTGCCTTTTTTTTTGGTATCCTTGTAGGATTTTGTCATCACAGGAGAAGAGAGTGCCAACAGCACACTGACAATGCCAAACCATTTCAAAAAATCCAGCCATCTGCTCCGCTTCCCCTGTGATGCCAAAAGGGTATGAATATGGGGAAAGTAGATTGCCGAAGCCCGAGCTGCACAAAATCTAGCACAGAGCCAAAAAATCAGGATCAAGCCCAAGGCATAAGGATACTGCACATCAAACTGATCCATTGCATACCTTTCGATAGAGTTCAAATTGTCGCTTCGTGGCGTCATCCACCTTGTCGGTCTCTTTTTTGTATTTATAGCGTTCTAGCAGTGGTAACAGCTGTGCAAAAAGCTCCTTTTTTCTCTCATCTGTAGCCAGGAGTCTGCCATAATAGGTCGCCTTGTAGGCTGCCTTTTTGGCGCTGCTCCACTCTATACTGTTGAGTGCTTCCAGAGAGCGCTTTTCCTGATCCTCTTTTGCAGAGAAGTCTATTCTTTTATAGAGCAGATATCCCAGCAGTACTACGGCGACGCATACCAGTATGATCAGACCCCAGTAGAGATAGACAGAGCTATCAGGGATCTCTACCAGTGGTTTGATATCTCTGAGTTGTGTACTGATATTCTTGTCCATATTAGCGCATCCTCCTCATGATCTTGATCAGTGGATCTTCATCGGTAAACAGTTTCACATGTCTAATACCATGCTCTTTGAACTGTTTGTAGAGTTTTTGGTCATTTTCTCTCAGTGCCTTCTGATATGCATGGATCGTTCCTGCATTGATATCGCCCTCATAGCTTGTGCCGTTTTCCGTATCCACTAGACGCAAGTATCCCAATTCAGATGGGTTTTCTTCAAATCTGTCTCGTACGATAACAACAAAGAGATCATGCTTTTTGGCTAACAGTCTCAGATCAATATCCCCCACAAAATCCGAGATCAGAAAGAGCAGCGATTTTTTCTTGACACGACGATAGATCGTATCTGTCCAAGCTGAAAAGTTTCCCTGCTTGCCGAGGGGATCAAATCCAAATGCCACCTCCGTCTCTTTGCTGACCGCAAAAAGTTTTTTGGAGGGTCTACTATGATGGTAGAGCTTGTCTGCAAAATTTAGATAGCTGAAGAGGTCACTATTTCGTACCGCAGAGAAACCTAGAATCGCCACCAATTCGGCAATATAATCGCTTTTCTGTCTCACGGTGCCGAAATAGGTCGATCCATTAAG
>CAMZLC010000062.1 GCA_947311605.1 uncultured Sulfurovum sp. | reverse complement strand
TTTGATTGTAGCGTTTTTAATAGTACCATTAACTCTCTCTACCATTCCGTTAGTTTGAGGTGTATATGGGGCAGTTAGCCTATGTTCTATCTCATCAGCCTTACACTCAATATCAAACACATGGTTGCCACTAACAAACCCTTTACCTTTTGCCCACTTGTCTGTAAACTCCAATCCATTGTCTGTGAGTATATGGGTAATATAAAAAGGAAAGAATGCTTTACACTCTTTTAAAAAGTCTACTGTATTTGCACTGGATTTGTTTTTATAGACCTTGTAATAGAGTAGCCTTGTAGCTCTATCTATGGCTACGAATAGATAGTATTTCTGTTTTTCAAACTTTGGTAAATATGTGACATCAATATGCAAAAATCCAGGTTCATACTCTTTAAACTTTTTAGCTTTGGCTTTCTGCTCCTGTGGTACTCTGTTTATCTCAAATTCTTTGAGGGTTCTGTAAATATTGCTTCTATTTGCATGAGGTATAACATCCACTATGGTATCTGTTAGGTCATCCAGTTCCATCCATGTTAACATTCTTATTACTCGTATGATCTCCTTATCTACGGGCGACAGTGCGTAGTGTATGGTATCTGGTCTTGAGCTTTTATCTTGGGTAAAATCTCTTGCTTTATGTTTGGCTACTGTTTTTACATTAATGTTGTATTTGTTCGCCAACTCAACATTTGTTAAATCTGATTGTTGTATCATACTTCTTGTGTGGGAATTCGTTCTTGCATTAGAGTGATAGACTTGTGACATATTTTAAATCCTTATTTGGTTGTAAAGATTTTACTATTATGCTGCTAAGCTATCACTTTTACTTCTTGAACTAGGCTACCATAACGTGGTGAAACTGGACAATTTAGCGATTTGGCATCACCATTTATTCCACAGCTAACGAAGAACATTCTACAAGGAAGACAATATGAACCCACTTGTTTATAAATCAAGAGTAGTAAATTTTCACGGTACAGTAGATGTTGAAGGATATAAATTAAAGATTTATTCTTTAGTCTCGAAACAGTTTGATAATTCTAGCTTTCCTTCTAAGGAAAAGATTAAGCAACTTCTAGCTCCTGGGTTACCTAATCCAGAGTTAGATACAGATCATAAAGTTGGTTTCGGAATATTACATTGGGCAAACGATGGATTATATACACTTACTAATACTTGGTATGATGCCAATATGTTAAGGATGAAAGCATTTAAGGTTAACGATTTTAGATTAGAAGGGCCAGAGATGATCTCCTTAGATCATTTAAATGTTATTACTTGTGTGTGGGAACTAGAAATCTCTAAATATGAAAGGGATGCATGGGTTAGATCTGTGTTAGAGAAAGAACCTAAAGTACTAACAGATGAAATTATAAATGATTATACAAAATATGGATACCAAGGATATGTATGATAATTAAAAGAATCTCAAGAGAAGATATAGGAACCTTATCAACTTTGATTGAAGAGCATTCTGAATATGAAAACCTAAGCTTTGGTAAGTTCAAAAAGGCTGAGGAACTTGAACGACTTATTTGTAATGAAGAAGCAAAGATATATGGCTGGTTAGTACAGGATAATAATAAGACTATAGGTTATATGACGGCGACTATCGATTACTCAACTTGGAGTGCAGAACCATTTGTATATATGGATTGTTTATATTTGCAGCCCAATATAAGACGGAAAGGTCTGGGTATAAAATTGATGAAAGTATTGGAGCAGTTTGCCATTGAACATAATTGTAATGAAATCCAATGGCAAACTCCTCCAACTAATGAAATAGGAGTAAATTTTTATAGAAAACTTAATACAAAAGAATTAACAAAATTGAGATTCACCCTCAGTGTAGATACTTAAAGAACAATATTCTGATGATAAATGAAACATCGTTAGCATGTACTATTTCGATAGTGTAAAATAAAGTTCGCAATTTTCAACTACGATACTTTTGCTAGAAAAAAGGGAGAGGATACCGAATCAAGATCAGCATGACGGCAGACCCCTAGATCGTTTTTACCCCAATCTATCTCTGAAATCCTCATACCCAAACTCCCTGAGTATCTTTATTGTCCCATCTTTTTTCAGGACGGCGATAGAGGGCAGAGGGATGCCGTTGAAGGTGGTGGCTTTGACCATGCTGTAGTGCATCTGATCCTCGAAGACCACTGTGTCTCCGATCTGCAGTGGTGTGTCGAAACTGTAGTCTCCCATGATGTCTCCTGCCAGACAGGTGTTGCCTGCCAGTCTGTAGGTGTGGGGCTTGACTCCGGGCATGGCAGCACCTCTGACCTCGGCGCGGTAGGGCATGATGAGGGTGTCTGGCATATGTGCCTCGGCAGAGCTGTCCAAGATAGCGATCTGCATGCCGTTGTCCATAATATCCAGTACGGTGGTCATTAGTACCCCTGTTTGCCATCCTATGGCCTCGCCCGGTTCGAGATAGAGTGTGAGATGGGGGTGTCTTTTCTGAAAGGCGGTGAGTGTCTCTATGAGCTTTTCTCTGTTGTAGCCTTCTTTGGTGAGGTGCTGCCCCCCGCCGAAATTGACCCAGCGCATCTGTGGGAGATAGCTGTCAAATCTTTCCTCAAAGGCAGCCAATACCGCCTCAAATGCCTCAGCACTCTCTTCGCAGAGGGCATGAAAATGGAGACCATCGAGCAGAGGGAGTAGACGTGTATCAAAGTTCTTGATGGTTGTGCCCAGTCTGGAGTAGAGTCCGCAGGGATTGTAGAGCTCCGCAGGAGCCACTGAGTATTCGGGATTGGTACGCAGTCCTATGGAGAGTGCAGGGTTGGCTGCTTTGGCGATAGGGAGATAGCGCTTGAGCTGAGCGGGGGTGTTGAAGAGCATATGTTGTGAGCAGGAGGCGATCCTGGCGACATCTTCTTCCTTGTAGGCAGGGCTGTAGGTGTGTACAGCCTTGCCGAACTGCTCCTGTGCCAGCCTGGCTTCATGCAGACCGCTGGCACAGCAGCCGTCCAGGTACCGCATGAGCATCTCTGCCTCCTGCCAGAAAGCAAAGCCTTTGAGTGCGAGCAGTATCTTGGCTCCGGTACGGTGTTTGATCTCTGCGAGTATCTGGAGATTGTGCTCTAGCAGCGACTCTTCTAGTAGCCAGCAGGGAGAGGGGAGAGAGGAGAGGATCTCCGGAGTGATCCGTGATGCTTCTGTCTGCCTCTGCATGGGCTACTCCGCCAGTTTCATGCGTGCCAGCAGTCCGGCCGTGGTGCTGTAGCCCGTCTCGGTAAACTTGAGTTTGCCCTTGCTGTCGTAGATGAAGGTTATGGGGTAGATCGAGACCTTGAAACGTGCTGCCCACTGCCCGCCGGTATCGTTGAGTACAGGATAGCCGACATCTTGTTGCTGCATCCAGTCCTGAATCTCTGCATTGCTGCCGCTATTGACAGCGATGGTGAGGATGCGGTACTTTTTGGAGAGAGCATCGATATTGCCCGCTTCCTGGGCACAGACCGGACACCAGGTGCCCCAGAAGTTGATGAGGAGTGGTCTGTCCTTGAGTGATGCCGTATCGAAAGGGCTACCGTCTATGAGGGTAGTCTGGATCTGGGGGAGGGTATCACTCTCAAGCTTGGGGGCACGCCACCAGTTGAGTGCTGTGCTGACGACAAAGAGCAGAAGGGCAAAGACCAGCGCCTCACGCAGGATGCGCCTGGCTGTCCAAGGCTGTTTGTGTGTAGACATACTCAGTCTAGCACCGCATAGACGGGTGCCTGGATTCCCTCTCTGCCATTGAGAAAGGCAAGTTCTACAATGAAACAGGCCTCTGCGCAGGTGGCACCTACCCGACCTATCAGCTTGGAAGCAGCCACGGCGGTACCCCCTGTGGCGATGAGATCATCGATCAGAAGTACCCTGGAGGAGGCACCGTCAGGCTGGCAGCCGTTGCGCCCAAAGGCATCGATATGCACCTCTACCTCATCGAAGCCATACTCCAGAGAGTATTTTTCAGAGACGGTGGTATAAGGGAGCTTGCCTTTTTTGCGTACGGGGACAAAGCCTACCCCCAGTCTGTCTGCCAGCACTGCACCAAAGATAAAACCTCTGGCATCGATCCCTGCGACATAGTCGAGATCGTATTCCCGATAGCGTGCCTCCAGATGGCTCATCAGTAACCCAAAAGCATGGGGGTTGCCCAGCAGGGTGGTGATGTCTTTGAACTGAATGCCGGGTTTTGGAAAGTCGGAAATGGTACGGATGCT
>CAMZLC010000061.1 GCA_947311605.1 uncultured Sulfurovum sp. | reverse complement strand
CCTTTTTGCAGATTATTTACGCAAAACTAATGAGATATTTTACTATGATTTATTAGAATATCTTCAGAAGAGCCCCTGAAAAGCGCACAAAAAACCAAGAATGGATCATAAATGAGCAACCTAGACTACAAAGAGCTGCAAAAACTGATAGAGATCAACTCCTACACCGGCAACAAGACGGGGGTGGACAGATCCGGAGAACTGTTTGCGGAGTGGATCATGGCATTGGGCATGACACTGGAGCGTCACAGCAGAGAACATATTGGAGATCATCTATACTTCAGATCATCACACACCGAAGGTAAAAAACTCTTGCTTCTCGGGCATCTGGACACCGTTTTTGCACCCGGTACCTTTGAGGCATTCAGAGAAGATGACGACTGGATATACGGGCCCGGCGTCTGCGATATGAAAGGAGGCAACTATGTCGCACTGCAGGCACTCAGGAAGATCTATGCTACCTATGGCCATACCAACAATATCGACCTACTGCTGGTCAGTGATGAAGAGACCGGCAGTCATGACAGCCGCCATCTTACCGAGGCGTTGGCACCTGCATATGACTACTGTATGGTTTTTGAAGCAGCGGGTACAAACGGCGAAATCGTAGTAGGGCGCAAAGGCATCGGCATGTTTACACTGCATATTGAAGGGGTGGCCAAACATGCAGGAAACCACTACTGGGAAGGCGCCGATGCCAACCAGGAGGCAGCACATGCACTGCTGGCACTCTCTCGGATATCCGACCAAGACAAAGGAACCACACTCAATGTAGGAAAAATGGAGGGTGGCATCGGCGACAATACCGTCTCACCTCACGCCACGCTCTTCTTTGATCTCAGATACGAGGTCTCCCTGGAGAGAGAAAGAGCGTTGCGAGCCATTGATGATGTTCTCAGCAGACCCTACATCAAGGGCACCAAGAGTATACTTACCGGTGGTATTCTACGGGATGTGATGCAGCCTACTCCAGCACAGCAGGCATGGATCGAGCGCGTCAATGCACTCTGCGACATCACACTGCCCACCGAGCAGAGAGGCGGCGTCAGCGATGCCAATATCGTCGCAAGTGCGGGCACTATTGTGACCGATGGCTGGGGACCGTTTGGAGATGGAGACCATACCATACATGAACGTGCCTCCAAACAGAGCTTTGAGGAGAGGATTGGGTTGGTGACGGAGATATTGTACTTGCACATCGAGGGGAAACTCTAATCTTATAGATACATCAGCTGTGAAAGTAAAATAATCGTGACTACAAAAAGGAAGGGTAGTCGGTGCCCCTTGAATACCAGCGGCTGTATCCCCAAATAGACCTGCAATACTCCGCGCAAGCCAAGCCAAAGACCCAGAAAAACCTTGAGAGAAAGAAGCATCTGGTAGCGACTCAAGCCCTCCTCTCCTATCTCACCAAAAACCTGTGTCAGCATATAGAGTCCCGTCAGCACAATCACCACCAGTGACGGCGGTACGATACTGCGGATACGTGCAGCCACACCACCTCGCGCCTTGGCATACTCTTCTGGACTGAGGTGCTTCTGCATACGCATGATGAAAAGATTGTCCGAGATCAAAAAGCCGCCATAAACAAAGGCGGCCATGAGATGTATGGTCTTCATGATGATAAATGTCATGCAATGCTCCTCTCTGTTTTTGACGAAAGTATAGCAGATTTATTACCGCACCGACATTTGTTACGCTTCTTTTTTGCAGATGTAGGTTATAATTTTAAAAACAATCTGGAGAAAGCCATGAAAAATTACCTCGAAGACAGAACCGCACTCATCACCGGTGCCACCTCCGGTATAGGCAGGCGGGTTGCCAAAGATCTTGCAGGCATGCAGGTCAACCTCATACTCGTAGGCAGGGACGAAGAGAAACTCAAAGCGCTCAAAAGGGTACTCTCCAAAAAGACCCAAAAAATGATCAAGACCTATGTACTGGATGTAAGGGATCGAAAAGAAGTAGAAAAAACTATGAAGAGGCTACTTAAAAAACAGACCGTGGATATCCTGATCAACAGTGCCGGTCTGGCGCTGGGTGTTGAGCCTATCGACCAGGGGGATAGCGACAACTGGGAGGCCATGATCGACACCAATCTTAAAGGACTGCTCTATGTCAGCAAACCCCTCATCGCACAGATGCGACCCCTGGAGACCGCCCATGTCGTCCACATAGGCTCAGTCGCAGGCAAAGCCGCCTACCCCGGAGGCAATGTCTACTGCGCTACCAAAGCCGCAGTGCATGCCCTGGGAGAGTCCATGAATGCGGATCTGCTTGGCACAAACATCAAAGTCACTACGATTGCGCCAGGTGCGGTCGAAACCCATTTCTCTAATACACGCTTCAAAGGAGATGCCCAAAAAGCAGATGCCGTCTATCAGGGCTACACCCCGCTCACCGCCAAAGATATCTCCCAAGCCATCCTCTCGGTGCTCAATACGCCGAAACATGTCAATATCCAATATCTGGATATCATGCCTACCGCACAGAGGAATCCCTACCTGCTGCACAGGGAGAGCTAAAAGCGAAACCTCTTCAGTATCTCTGAGATCAGGCCATCATACCGTGCTTTGTCTCGGATACGATACACCCATCGCATTGTCACGCTTGCCTCCTTACGAAAATATTTTTTTTGATAAAAATGAGTTAAAGTAAGATTTCGTGTGGCTAAAATCCTAAGCAAACTTTGGTATTATCGAGTCTAAAAAGGAATTACACAAAAACAGGAAGAGAATGAAATGAGCATAATTAAAAAAATATTTAGTTTTATAGGTATAAAAAGTTAAAAGTAGAACAAAACCTTGGAAGATGAATAACATACCCTATCGGGTAGTTATCCATCAAGTCGACCGTTAGCAAAATCAGACGAATATTTTGTTGTATCATCGATTTAAAAAAAGAAAAAAATTAGGTATAATGTACTTGTAAAAACTTAAAAATTGAGGTTGATTTGAAATATATTTATAGAGAACATGCTATTGCTAGAATGTTTGAAAGAGATATTTTTGAAGAAGATGTTGAGGATGCTATAGAAAATGGAGAAATTATTGAAGAATATTCTGATGATGAGCCATATCCTTCATATCTAATATTGTAATATTTTAATAGCAAACCTCTTCATGTAGTTTTTGCAAAAAATCAAAAAGCTAATGAAACGATAGTTATCACCGCGCACTATCCAGACAAAGAAAAATGGAGTAGCAACTTTAAAAAAAGGATAAAAAAATGAAATGTGTCATTTGCAAACATGGAGAAACAAAAAAAGGAACCGCAACAGTTACCTTGGAAAAAAACAATTCTACCATCGTATTTAAAGAAGTTCCTGCTCGCATCTGTGACAATTGTGGGGAAAAGTATATTGATGAAATTACTACAAAAGAGTTGCTAAAAAAAGCAAGAGATATAGTCAAAAATGGTGTGGAAGTAGATATTAGAAAGTATGAAGTGGCTGCATAAATTACTAACAAAACACAGGAACGAATATTTTACGCTAGCGGGAAAACTATTCGTTCTGCTCAACCGTTAGCATACACAAGGAGTATTTTTATGCACTGGATTTATTTGGCACTTGCCATTATATTTGAAGTATCTGCAACACTATCTATAAAACAAGCAACGCTTGGAAATACATACATTTGGAGTGCAATTATTGCAGTTTTATATATTATTTCGTTTAGTTTTGTTTATTATGCTACAAAGTCTATTGAAATAGGAACTGTTTACGCAATATAGGCCGGAATGGGTACAGCTTTGATTGTCATACTTGGTTGGATACTTTTCAAAGAGGATATGAATTGGTATAAGATAGTAGG
>CAMZLC010000060.1 GCA_947311605.1 uncultured Sulfurovum sp. | reverse complement strand
TTGTATGATACCAATAAGTGCCTCTTCGCTTCTCTTCTTTGCAGTGACGAAAAACGGCACATAGCCTCCGTTACGAATCTTGGGCACCATCAGATACATCGTCCCCATTCTGGTATCAAATCTTCTGACCCTGTGACCGCTAAAATAGGTTTTTCTATCACGAGTATGTTCATTCTTATTTGCTCCTACTCTAATCTCCGCCTCTATTTGCATCAGCTGCTCGGTAATCCATTTGAGCATAGCAAGCATGGGGTCTGCTTCCATCATAAAACCCATCATCACATGTTGAAATAACTCTCGATCGCTTATTTTCATTTTACCCTCCATTTTCTTTCTTTGAAAGAGTATCATAAATGAAAATTGCGAACTTTATTTTACACTATCCTTAAATCTGAGATGAAGCAGGATTTCGTCTGGGTCATTGACTCTATTTTCCAAAAAATCCTTTTCAAGATGAATTCAAAAATGACTAAACCAGCCTTCTATTTGGTTTTCGTTAATCCCTTTGGGATACAATGCCACACCTATATCATCCCAAGGAATGAACTTGAAAAAAATACTACTCGGACTGATCGCACTAGTGATCATTGCAGCAGGCATACTCTTTGGCGTCAACGGCTCCAGCAACTATGATGCCAGCAAATACAGCCTGACCATTACGCCCGCTGACCAACACTTTGGCACAGGATCGACCATCGATTTCATACTGCCAGACCAGTTCGACAAGACACACAAGCTCTCCACCACCACGGAGAAACTCATCTTTGCTTTCACCAAAGATACAGGTCATATCGTCAAAATTTTTATGACGGAGAAGCCTGAAGGCTATCTGACAAAGCGCCATGCAGTGATCGTCGCAGATATCTCTGCGATGCCGGTAGTGATCCAGAACACCTTTGCTCTGCCCGACCTGCGCAAGAGCAACTACAGCATGATGCTGATCTACGACAAAGAGATGGCCAAGCAGCTCAAGGAGGGGCAGGAGGCGACCAAAGTGATCGTTATGACGCTCAAAGACAAAAAGGTAATCAAGGTAGAACTCGCCTCCAGCGAAGCAGAACTAAATACATTACTGAAATAGTAACCTACAGTTGCATTACCTTCGGTGCATTGCTGCCACTTTCTCTTTGGCGAGATCCAGATTGGCACAGGCTGCCTCATTGCCCATACGGCATGCCATACCCCAGTATTTGTAGGCCAGCGTATAGCTCTGCGTCACACCTCTGGCATTGGCATAGAGAAAGGCCAGATTGTTGCACCCTTCACTCAAGCCATAGTTGCATGAGCGCTCAAAGTACCGTGCTGCGATCGCATAGTTTTTCTGGTCTCCCCTGCCTGCATATCTCAGCCCGATATTTTGACAACTGGTCGCCGAGTTGCAGCTGGAGCCACGAGCACTCTGGTGTGCAGAGGCCCCTCCGGTAGCAGGCGCGCAACCACTCATGGCTGACAACACGAGTGCCGTCGTTATACTTTTTTTCATACGATTACTCCTCCTTTTGCAGTACTAGCAGCATCTTATCGCTCTTCTCCCCATAGAGCGAAAGTGCCTCAGTATTTCTTAGCATCAGACCTCCTGCAGAGGCAAGCTCATGAGGCGTGTGCAGATACTGTGTGATCCGCTGATCTTCTCTATGGTAGCAGCCCTGCTCTCCCTTTTCAAAGCGTGTAAAGTCTGAGCGGTAGACCCCTGCTTCATAATCACTGTCTATCACCAGATACTGCGACGCATCCTCAGCCGTGAAGCTACCACTGGCTATCTCGTCAAAGCCATACTCCGTATTGACATCACAAATGAAACAGCCTCCTACATGCAAACGCTCAGACACGCACTGCATAAAGGTGGAGAGTGCTTGAGTATCCAGATAGTTGACCATATCAAACACCGCAGTGATCACATCATAGCGCGTATCCATCGCACAAAGGTCAACCGCTTCTGCCTCCAGTCCTCGTTTGGAAGTACGCGCCACCATCACAGGACTCAGATCTATCCCTTTGAGTACTTTGGGGTCGAAGAGCTTTTCGACCAATGCAAGAAATCCTCCTGAACCACACCCCACATCCAGCAGCGAATCAAATCTCAAGCCATCCAGGACTTTCAGATAGCTGCCGTAGAGAGAAGCGATCGCCTCCTCATTGTGCAAAAGTGGCTCTACACGCGCATAGAGGTCGAGTGATGCGACACTATTGGGCACGACGCTCCACCACGGCACTTATTTTTTCATAGAGGGAGAGGATCTCTGCCTTTTTGGCATAGAAGCTGTTCTTGTTGGCGATCAGGTGTGCGGAGGATTCCATGATATCCTCCGCGACTTTGAGCCCATTCTCTCTCATGGTGCTGCCTGTCTCTACAATATCTACGATCGCATCTGCCAGACCTACCAGAGGGGCGAGTTCGATCGAGCCGTAGAGCTTGATCACCTCTACGCCGACGGCTTTTTGCGAGAAGTAGTTGCGGGTGATATTGACCATTTTGGTCGCCACTTTGATATGGGGCTTACTCCAATCAAGTGTATCCTCGTTTTTGATGCCGATCGCGACCTTGCATCTCCCCAGTCGCATATCCAAGAGGTCAATGATGTCAAGTTTTTTCTCTGTAATCACATCCAGACCTACCACACCGATATCCGCTGCACCATGCTCCACATAGGTCGGTACATCCTGATTGCGCACATTGAGAAAGCGAAAATCGCCGATATCCAGGATCAGTTTGCGGCTCTCAAAGGCAAAATCTCCGCCAAATATCTCGGCAAAGATCGCCAGCGTCTCTTCTGCTATTCTTCCTTTGGGAAGGGCTATGGTTAACATCTTTCAGCCTTTTTTATTATTTTTAACATCCCTTGAAAAAGCAGTGTCTCATCATGCACTGCTTTTTCAAGATAGTGTGCGATCCATGCACCGTCTGAACCTGTGCAGTACACAGGCAGTGGGCCGGCAGTTTTCTCTATGGAGGCTACTATCGGTGCCATGATACCATAGCTTACACTCGACTGTGTGTTTTTTGGCAGCGCGTCCAGGGACAGAGATCGCTCTATCTCTACATCCAGCACAGGGGATATTGCCGCATAGGCCTTTTGATAGGCATGGATGCCGGGCAGGATATAGCCGCCTTGATAAGCACCCTCTACCACTCTATCCACCGTGATCGCAGAACCTGCATCCACAAAGAGCCCCGTAGTATGACTTAGACAGAGGGCTTTTCGGTCTACACCCATTCCTGCATACTCCCCCTCTATCACCAGAGACTTGGAGATATCTCTCCACTCCTCCAGCGCAGCGAGGGTCTCTGCATGGTGCGTATTGACAGTGATATAATACACCCTTTCGGCACCATACCGCTCGATCGCATCCTGCACACCAAGGTGAGTGATCCTACCTTCATCCCAGATATGGGCATGTCTGTTCCCTATATCTGCCAGTATCACAGTGAGCCCTTGTTTCTGTGTCTGAGATAGTAAAAAAGGCTGAGTCCGACGACAGATACCAGCGCGATCACTGTAGCGCTTCTAAGATACACTGCCACCCTCTCCTCGTTGGCACCCAGATAGTAGCCCAGCAGTGCCAGTACGCTCACCCAGATACCTGCACCCAGGATGGTATAGAACGAGAACCTGCCCAAAGGCATTCTAGCAAGTCCCGCCGGCATAGAGATATACTGTCTGATCCCGGGGATCAGTCTGCCGTTGAAAGTGGATATCTCGCCGTGTTTGGCAAAAAATCTCTCCAGTTTTTCCAGCGACTCCGGCTTCAGCAGGAGGTACTTTCCATACCTGAGCAAAAAAGCGCGACCGAATTTCAACGCAAGGAAATAGTTGAAAAGTGCACCAAGCAGAGAGCCTGCCGCACCCGTAATAATCGCTGCAGAGAGCTGCATCTTCCCCTGAAACGCCAGGTATCCGGCAGGGATCATCACTATCTCGCTGGGAAAAGGGAAAAAACTGCTCTCCAGGAACATACTCACAAAGATCCCGGCATAGCCCCAGCTCTCTACCGTAGAGACAACCCAGGAGACAAAAGAGGCAAACAAGAGTGCTTAGTCCTCTTTGAAGGCACCTGGAGCGGTCAGTTTGGCATACCGCTGCTCAAGCATCTCTTCCTTGCTCAACTCTCTCAGCGCATAGACTGATTTGAGATAGTACGTTTTGAGCGCTTCAGCTGCTGCCTTTTTGTCGCGATGCGCACCCTTGAGCGGCTCATCGATGATGTCATCAATAAGCCCATGCTCCAACAGTGAATCCGGAGTGATCTTGAGTGCTTTGGTCGCCTGCTCCACTTTACTCGGGTCGCTCCAGAGGATCGCTGAGCACCCCTCAGGTGAAATCACGGAAAACACAGAATAGCGCATCATCGCAAATCTGTCCGCTACGCCGATCGCCAAAGCACCGCCGCTACCGCCCTCACCGATCACCACAGAGACCATCGGGACTTTTATACCGGAAAACTCCAGCAGGTTGCGTGCGATCGCCTCGCTCTGACCACGCTCCTCTGCTCCCAGCCCTGGATAGGCACCGGGTGTATCCACGAGCAGCAGCACAGGAATATCAAACTTCTCTGCCAGCCTGACCGCCCTGAGTGCCTTGCGATAGCCTTCGGGATTGGGCATGCCAAAATTACGCTTGATCTTGTTTTTGACCCCGCGTCCCTTCTGTTCACCGATCAACACCGTACGCTGACCGCCGATCCATCCCAAATAACAGAGCATGGGTGAGTCATCCTTGAAATGTCTGTCCCCACGTATCTCCTGGGCATCTTCCATGAGCAGTCTGATATAGTCCAGGGCATAAGGTCGATCCTGATGACGTGCCAGTTGCAGTTTCTGATAGTCACTCAGTGAGCCGAATATCTTGCCTACCTCTTTGTCCAGTTCCTTTTCAAGCACCTGCACTGCTTCATGATTGCCTCTTGCTTTGGCGGATTCTATATCGCTATAGATTGCCTCCATCGGCTTTTCAAAGTCTAGGTAGTTTGCCATATCCTGTCCTACGCTGTAAATTTCTTGAAGATCACTACACCATTGGTGCCGCCGAATCCAAAGGAGTTACTCATGACCACATTCAGCTCTGCCTTTCTCGCCTGGTTTGGCACATAGTCTAGATCACATGCCTCATCTGCTGTCAACTGGTTGATTGTAGGAGGAATGACTCCTTGCTCCATCGCCATGATAGAGATGATCGCTTCCATAGAGCCTGCCGCACCGAGACAGTGCCCGATCTGCCCCTTGGTAGAACTCACAGGCGGGCAGTTTTCCCTACCGCCAAAAAGCTCTTTGAGCGCGGCTGTCTCATTTTTATCATTGATCGCCGTAGAGGTACCATGCGCATTGACATAGTCTACTTTGGGCTCACCGGCCATTTTGTAGGCGGCTTTCATCGCGCGCAGGGGGCCATCCATCGTCGGGGTGGTGATATGATTGGCATCACCACTCTCGCCAAAACCAGCCAGCTCAGCATAGATCTTGGCACCTCTGTCCTGTGCCGACTCCAGACTCTCCAGTACCAGAGCTCCGGCACCCTCTCCCATGACAAAACCATCCCTATCTTTGTCAAACGGGCGTGAAGAGGTCTTGGGGTCGTCGTTACGCGTGGAGAGTGCCTTCATTGCTGCAAATCCTCCCACACCAGCACCACAGATCGCAGACTCCGCTCCGATCACCAGCATTCTATCTGCACCATCGAGCATGATCGTCTTGGCCGCTTCGCCGATCGCATGAGTACCTGCTGCACAAGCAGTCACCGAGGAGAGGTTCGGACCTTTAAGGTTCTGATAAATAGAGACGAATCCGCCCAACATATTGACCAGTGAAGAGGGGATAAAGAAAGGGGAAATCCTCCTAGGTCCTCGCGTATGACAGATCACAGAGTTTTTCTCTATAGAAGATAGTCCGCCGATACCCGAAGCACTACTCACACCAAAACGCTCACGGTCGACAGTTTCATCGATCTTGGCATCCTGCATCGCCTCCTGGGCAGCCTTGAGTCCCAGCTGAATAAAACGGTCTGCTTTTTTGACCTCTCTGGCATCCATCACGGTTGTCGGATCGAAGTCCTTGACCTCCGAAGCGATTTTGACAGAGAATTTTTCAGGATCAAAGAGAGTAATCGTATCAATGCCACACTCCCCCGCGACGATTGCATCAAATGCTGCCTCTTTATCCTGCCCCACACCATTAATCATACCTAGACCCGTCACTACTACTCTTCTCACAACATTCCCTTATCTACATTAGTTTGGCATAGAAACACAAAGACTTCTCAAAGCACTTGTATTTCTACGTTTCTACGCTGAATCCGCTTCCTGCCCACATGGGCAAAAAATACTTTTGGCACAGCGACTTCATTCGCTGCAATGCGACTGAAGTCGCACCCCCCTCCATAAAGCAGAAAATCCAGAAAGCTATACAGCCTCTATGAACTTGATAGCGTCTGCTACCGTTGCAATCTTTTCGGCATCCTCATCAGGGATCTCTATATCGAATTTCTCTTCGAGTGCCATGACTAGCTCTACCACATCCAGACTGTCCGCACCAAGATCCTCGACAAACTTGGACTCTTCCTTGACTGCATCAGGGCTCACGTTCAACTGCTCTACTACTACCTCTTTTACATCATCCAAAATGGCCATTTAATTCTCCTGTTATGTTTAAATATAGTGCAAAGTATATCTAAAAATTGTTAAATGGATGGATAGTGGAGGAGAATATACCGGGAGAATAAAGAAAAGAGGGTGACCGAGGGCACCCTCTTTGCACTACAGTTTTCCGCCCATGCGTGCGAAGATGATCCTCTGTGCGATGGAGTCGAGTCTGTCGATGATCTTGAGGTTTTTTCGGATATACTTGAGCAGGTTGAAGTACTCCTCGGCTTTGCCCTCTGCTTCGTTCATCTTTTGGAGGACGCTTTTTTCCAGCAAGGCGTAGATATCGTCTGTTTTGGCATACTCCACATCGATCTCGGTGGCGAGATTTCTGATCTGCTCATTGTCATCAAAAGTACGGAACATTTCCACGGTCTTCTGAAAGGCGTTGATCGTACAACGATTAATGCTCAGAGACTCCCTGATAAACTGTATGATATTTACCTCATCTTCGCTCAGCATACTCTGCATATTTTTGAGATAGCTGTTGAGGCTTGCCTTGATGCGATTGAGTTCCGAGGTGATCTTGAGGTAGGAGACCATCTCGCGCAAATCTCTCGCCTCCGGAGTGTATCTGGCGAAGATGATCACCAGTTTATTGTCGATCTCTTCGGTCATTTTGCTGATAGGCTTGAGGCCTTTTCTCGCCTGTTCCATTTGTGCGACCTCGGCATGTTCGATCGCTTCGAGTGCCTGTTTGTTGGCTGCAGCCAATATCTCTATGATCTCCAGCACCTCTGCCCTGACATCTCTTCTGGCTTCTTGGTATTGTGTTAGCATGGTTTTCTCCTTATCCGAATCTTCCGGTAATATAGTCTTCTGTAAGTTTCTGTCTAGGGTTGAGGAAGATCTGCTCCGTCTCGCCAAACTCCTCCAGATCCCCCAGATACATAAATGCCGTATAGTCACTCAGTCGGCTCGCCTGCTGCATATTGTGGGTGACGATCACCACAGAGATCTCAGACTTGAGCTCTGCGATCAGCTCCTCTATCGCACCGGTAGAGATAGGATCGAGTGCCGAGGTAGGCTCGTCAAAGAGCAGGATACGGGGCTTGAGTGCCACAGCTCTGGCAATACAGAGCCGCTGCTGCTGGCCGCCACTCATACCCAGTGCCGATTCTTTGAGCCTATCTTTGGCCTCATCCCAGATCGCGGCACCCTTGAGCGCGGTCTCGACCCTTCCTTCCAGTTCGGTGTTGTTTTTGATCCCTGAGAGCCTGAGACCATAAGCGACATTGTCGAAGATACTCATCGGAAAAGGGGTAGGCTTCTGAAAGATCATCCCCACCTGCTGACGCAGGCGGATAAAATCATTCTCTTTTTTGATCTCTAGGATATTCTCCATCGTACCATCCGCCCCTGCAAGCTCAATCTTGCCTTCATAAATGTTGCCCACATAGAGATCGTGGATACGGTTCATCGCACGCAGGAGCGTAGATTTCCCACAGCCACTGGGACCAATGAGTGCTGTGATCTTGTGCTCCTCGATCGGCAGATTGATCTGCTTGAGAGAGGGCTTGGGCGCAGTGGCATAGGTAAATGAGAAGTCCTGTATATCCATGACAAGTTTTTTAGGCATCGTATTCCTTTTTTATTAATTGGTCAGTGTATGTCGGGGCAGATGTGACCAAGGAGCACCCAACCCCAAAAGGGGCGTTTGCGTCTGCGACTGCCAGAGTATCTGTCCCAATATGCACCCCTTTACTTTTTATTTCTAATCACAAAGCGACCGGTGAGATTGATCAGCAGTACGATCATCGTGAGGATAAATGAGGCTGCCCAGGCAAGTTCACGACTCTCTATATCCGGATAGGTAGCGAGGTTGTAGATACTGACCGTCAGCGAAGGAAACTGCCCGCTCATATCCATGGTAAAAAACTGGTTGTTCGCCGAGGTAAAGAGCAACGGTGCCGTCTCCCCAATGATCCGGGCAAAGGAGAGCAGGATACCCGTAGTGATCCCCACCTTGGCGGCACGGACCACGATCTGTAGAATGATCTTGTGCTTGCTGCCGCCCAGCGCCATGCCTGC
>CAMZLC010000059.1 GCA_947311605.1 uncultured Sulfurovum sp. | reverse complement strand
GGTTTTGGGAGCAAAATGCTCCAGGAGCACGGTATCGCAGCGATCATCTACGGCGGCTCCTTTGTCGATGATGACTTCAGAGACAAAAAAACAGCAGATGCGTGGTTCAAAGAGAAGTACGATATGAAGCTGCACGCCAAAGACCTCGATGCCACCACCAAATACAAATTTGACCCCAAGCTCCAGACCGGCGGTACACTGGGTGTGAACTTCACCACGCTCAAGGGCAGCATGTTCTCATTCAACTACCGCAGCATCTACATGACCGAAGCGCAGCGTGTCAAGATCCATGAGGAGTTTATCCTCGACCACTACCTCAAACAGTTCAACGAAGAGACCACCAAGGACAAAAAAGCACACAAAAACTGTGGAGAGCCCTGTGTCACCGTCTGCAAAAAAATGCATGGGAAATTCAAGAAAGACTATGAGCCCTACCAGACCATGGGGCCGCTTTGCGGGATCTTTGACCAGAGGGCGGCAGAAAACCTCAACCACCATGCCGATATGCTGGGATTTGATGCGATCTCGATCGGCGGCACGCTGGCCTGGATGATGGAGTGCCTGGTCGAGGGCTGGATACACCCTGAAGAGTTCGGTGTCAAAGAGGTACCACACTTCGATCCCGACCATTTCGATGTCGTCGCCTCCTCCATGCACAATATGCGTATCGCCATGGGACTGCTGGATGCGATCATCGCCTCCACAGGCAGCGTGGACCTCAGCAACGGCACGAGAAAACTCGCCAAAAAACTCGCCAAAGTAAAAAACAATCCCGGTATACTGGATGCTTTTGTCTATACGGCATTCTCAGGCAAAGGCTGGATGGTACCCAATCAGTACTGGACACCGGGTGTCCTCTCCCCCATGGCGATCATGGGAAAATACTATATGCACTACGGCTCAGAGTTTCTCGACCCCCAATCCGTCGGGAGCAAAGGCGGCGACAGGCTGATCGGCGAGCTGGTCATGGACAATATCGGCACCTGCCGCTTCCACCGAGGCTGGGCAGAGGAGATGATGCCGGAGATCATGGAGTCTCTCTTTGGACTCAAGCAGCAGTATCTGGACAACATCCAGACGATCTCCAACCGCATCAACAACCGTAATGCCTCTGTGTATTGGGAATCCGAAAGGAACAGAGATATCATACATACTTTCCTCGAACGCAAAAGAGATATCGAAGAGGTAGAGAGCCCCGAACTCTCAGCATGGCTGGAGCGATTCTCCAAGGATGCCTCAGGGGCAGCATTGGACTTTTGGTATGAGATGCACAAGGGGATACGGAGTGCGCTGAAAGCGTATTGAAAGACTTGATTTGATAGAAAATATATCTCATGCCTGTCTCAGCGACTGAAGTCGCTGCTCCAAAGCACTGCACCTCCCCTAAAGAAAGTCCGTAAATACGCTCTTGACACCCCAGGCGAACATTCGCTCTTTCTCTTCGGGACTGTTGACCGTATAGACATTGGCAAGCATGCCTGCATCTATGACCGCCCTGACGATCTCGGGTGTGGTGATCTCAAGATCACAATGGTAACATGCCACATCAAGATCTTTGAGATAGGCGATGAGTGCTTTGGGGTGTGCCCCCTCCTGCAGTGCCGCCCTCATGATCTGTGGAGCTATCCGTTTCGCCTCCCTCAGATACTGATGATTAAACGAAGAGAGCAGCACCCTTTCTTCCATCTGCAACGCACGGATGACCTCTATGGTTTTTACCGTTGCACTTGCATCAAACAGCGTACCTCTCATATCCTTGATCTCAATATTGACTGGGATATCGTGTTCTCTCAGCAGCATCAAGACCTCGGAAAGTGTCGGTATTTTTTGTACAGGTAGGCGCATAAGTTCTTCTCTCAAATGGTCGCTCTGCTCGATCATACCAAAGGGGTCAGATCTCAAAAACCAAGCAGAGGCGTCTAGCGCTTGAAGCATCTCATAGGGGTAACTCGCCACCGCATAGGGAGGGAAAAAATTTTGCACACTTTCGGCATCAGTCGTACGACACAAACTGTCATCGTGTATCACTATGGGCACCCCATCGCTACTGAAACCCACGTCTAACTCTACAAAATCACACTGCCCTATACTTGCCTCAAACGCCGAAAGCGTGTTTTCGGGGCGAATAGCACGATGACCACGATGTGCGGCGATCAGACGCTCTCTTCCAAACAAATGCTCAAAAGTCATTGTGCAGCCCTGGAACCATCCTCGTAGTAGTGCTTCTCATCCAGATATTCATGGTGATGTACACGCACCTCTCCCTCTTCGCTGATCTCCATCACGGCGTAGGTTGGTTTCTCTTTGTTGGTCAGATACTCCAGTGTGTCATTGGGTTTGTAAGCAACCTGGAATGCCGTACTTCTGGTACAGTGCATCCCCACTGCGCCCTTGGAGGTCTGCATGATACGGTGCAGATGCCCAAATGCGATATGTTTCACGTCTTTTGATTTGCCAAGACGCTTCCAGAACAATTCACTGGAACGAAACGCTGCATCATTGTCCATCTCGTAGAGCCCTGATGCGACGGGGTGGTGATGCATAAAGAGATAGGTTGGCTTGCCCTTATGAGTACGAAGTGCTTTGGAGAGCCAGGCAATCCGTTTTTTACCCATCTCGCCATAGCGTTCCCCCTCCACCAATGTATCCAGAAAGAGAAAGACTTTTCCCTCTTTTTCCACAATGTATTGGACGAAATCCTTGTCGAAATAGTCTGGAAAGTAGCGACGAAATATCTCTCTGTTATCATGGTTCCCCAGGATGGGGTAGATGGGTATTTCAGATTTCTTGATGATCTTGGAGAGGATGGCATAGGCACCTTCAGAAGCTTCATTGGCAAGATCCCCTGTTAGAGCAATAAAGGCTGTATCGGCATGATACTGTTGAATACTTTTGATCGCTCTTCTCAGCCGTTGGGCAGGATTGAGCCCATAGACATTGCCTCGCGCCACACCCGTGAGGTGCGGATCGGTCAGGTGGATGATCTTCATCTGTTTTTGCGCTTCATGAAGGTACTAATGATGGCGACAATCGTAATCATCAGTACGATCATAAAGGAGACTGCATTGAGCACTGGTGTAGAACTGAACTTGATCCTGGAGTAGAGGTCAACCGGCAATGTCGGATCTGAGCCCACCAGAAAGATCGTGGTATTGAAGTTGGCAAAACTCATCAGGAAAGTCACGACAAATGCCCCAAGAATCGCCGGCTTGAGAAACGGAATCGTGATGTACCACATCGACTCCAATCGTGTTGCCTTGAGACTAAGTGCCGCCTCTTCGAGCTCAGGATCAAATTTTTTCAGTCTAGCCGAGACCAGTAGCATCGCATAGGTCGCCCCAAAAGAGAACTGCCCCAGCACCACCAGCCAGAAACCTGGGCCGAAGATCTCTAAATCAATCCCAAGGTGCGTATCCAGCCATGCACCAACAAAAGTGGATCCCAACAAGATCGAAATACCGAGGATGACCCCAGGAATCACCAACGGAGCTATGGCAAAGAAGTAGAGAAGATTTTTAAACCTAAATGTAAACGACTCAAACAATAATGAGGCGATTGTCCCCACAATCGTAGAGAGTGTCGCCATCATAAAGGCTGTCTGCAGGCTGATCCAGATGCTCCGCAACAGATCCTCGTCTGCAAACAGTCCCAGCCGCTCTGTCGTATCGGCAAAAAACCAATCCAGCGTAAAGCCTTTCCATGGCAGCGTGATGGCAGAGGTATCATTAAATGCCAGTACGGATACAGCAATAAGGGGCATCAGCAAAAATATAAAGAACAGTGTCACATAGACCCTGAAGCCATACTTATACAGGGGTGAATTAGGAAGTGATCGTATCATATTAGTCTCCTACTTTGTCTAGTTTCTGTCCGGAGAGCCTGAGAGCCATCCAGATAGTTGCCGACGAGATGATCAGGAGCAAGAAACCAAATGCCGCTCCCTGATTCCAGTTGAATGTCGAGAGGAACTGGTTGTATATCTGCTCGGTAAACCAAAGTGAACTCTTGCCTCCCAGAATATTGGGTGCCACATAGTCCCCTATAACCAGCATAAAGACGATGATGGAACCATTGATGATACCGGGCATCGCATGCGGGATCACGATCCGTCGGAAGACAGTCCATTTACTGGCTCCCAGGTCACTTGCCGCTTCGATCATGGCATCGTCCAGGCTCTCCATAGTCGTCATGATCGGAATGATCATAAAGAGCATGGACATATAGAGAAGTCCGATCGTCATACTGAGATTATTATAGATCAATGGCAGCGAATGGTCGATCAGCCCCAAAAACTTCAGTGATTCGTTGATTACGCCTTGCTCACCCAGCAGTATCACCCAGCCATAGATCGTAACCAGCTCGCCGATCCACAGCGGGATCAACAACAGTAGCATCAAAAATCCGGAAACCTTGGGAGAGATCACTTTGACCAAATAAAAGGCGATAGGAAAACTCACCACAAATGCCAGCAAAGTGACCCCGATAGCATACGAGGCTGTATTAATAAAGGTACGCCAGTAAATAGGATCAGCAAAAAATGCTGAGTAGTTTTCCAGTGTGTAGACATCTTCACCGCTATTGGGCTTAAAAGAACTCAGGAAAAGATCAATATGCGGCAGGATGATCAAGATAAACAGCCACAACGCCACAGGAATAAAGAGAAAATAAAACGCTTTTTTATTGCCATCCATCACCTACTCCTTATAACATTTGATATTGTCATAGGCGACAGCCACCCTGACCGTATCGCCCTCTTTGAGTGCCTGGAATCTGGCATTCTGAGGCAGAGCGATCAATATCTCATCTCTACCTTCGGGTTTGACCAGTATTTTGGTATTGGCACCATCAAAAAGAACAGTATTGATCTCTGCTTCAAAAATCTCAGAATCCGCAACCTCCCCTTCGGGATTGACAATAAATGCCTCTGGGCGGATATACATCACTGTCGGATCAAAATCCAGATCGGGCTTGGTCACCTTCCAGCCTCTTTTGGTCACGACCTTCTCCCCCTCTCTGCTGGCAACTTCAAAGCGATTGTTGTCCCCTACAAAGCCAGCTACAAATGCTGTCTTTGGATGATTATAGAGATTGTGAGGGGTATCGAGCTGCTCAATAAGCCCTTTGTTCATCACCGCCACCCTGTCACTCATCACCAGTGCTTCAGACTGGTCATGGGTAATATAGATAAAGGTGGTACCGATCTCTTTTTGCAGCTCCTTGAGCTCTACTTTCATATGCTCCCTGAGTTTTCGGTCTAGAGCACTCAACGGCTCATCCAGCAGGAGTATGGAGGGCTTCATCACCAGACTCCGTGCGATCGCCACCCGCTGCTTCTGTCCACCGGAGAGTTCGGATATCTTCTTCTTCTCGAAACCATCCAGACCGACACGGTGCAGCATATCCAGTGCCAGCTCCCTGGCCTCCTCCTTGCCTATTTTTTTACGCTTGAGACCAAATACGACATTTTCATAGACATTCATCATAGGAAAAAGTGCCAAGGATTGAAAGACGATATTGACCGGACGCTTTTCAGGGGAAACACCCTTCATAGACTTTCCCTTGATAAGAATATCTCCTTCACTCTCTTCCATAAACCCAGCAATCATTCTAAGGAGCGTTGTCTTGCCGCATCCAGAGGGCCCCAGTACAGAGATAAACTCCCCCTCCTCTACAAGCATATTGACATCTTTTGATGCAACAAAATCACCAAAATATTTTGAAATACCTCTTAGCTCCAATATGTGATCCATCGTTTTCCCTTATGTTTTTTTTCGGCAGCATGCAAATCACCGTAGCAAACAAATATCTCCATACAGGATATTTGCTTGATGCGACAATACTTTTGGCATCATCTAGGTAATTCCGAGGGAGAAACCCCCGAAATATGGTGTAGCTTAGTTTGCAGCCTTGATTCTCTCAAGTGCTTTAGACTCAATCTCTTCAAATCCAGCCGGTACCGGTGGGTGCCATTTGATATTGTCGATATCTGCCTTGCTAAATGATCTGGCAAAGTTGTCTTTGATCTCAGCTTTGTAGAATTTCTCAGCACCGGCAGAAGCCGTACCATAGCCCTCTTTGTTGGTAAAGACAGCTGCATTTTCTGGCTTCAACATAAAGTTGATGAACTTATATGCACCTTCAATATTCTTAGACTTTTTAGGGATCGCATAGGTGTCGATCCAGCCCAGTGCACCGCTCTTTGGTGCGACAAAGTCGATATCTGCATTGGCCTTATGTAGCTGCCAGCCGATACCATCCCAGCCGGACTCGATCGCAACGCCGCCATTGGTCATATTGGCTTTTTGTGTATCTCCGCTTGTCCAGTAGTTCTTGACCATTTTCTTCGTCTCGATCAGCTTCTTGGTCACCTCTTCGATCAGTGCCTGATAGGCCGCCTTGTCACCATAGAGCGCAAACGGATCTTTTCCCATACCAAATGCTGCACCGATCAACAGTGGTCTCTTGAGTCTATAAGAGATCTTTCCGGCATACTTAGGATTCCAAAGATCAGACCAGTCGGGCTTGCCCTCTACCTCTTTCTTGTTGACGACTAGACCTGTGGTACCATAACACATAGGCACAGCATAGCCTTTGCCGTCTACCGCAGAGTTCTTCTTGACCGCTTCCAGCATAGAAGGGATCAGCTGTGCCGTATTGACTTTTGCGTAGTCGATAGGCTGGTAGATAGGGAATTTTTTCTGGACGAAACTGATTCTGTCCTGACTGGGCTGTGCCAAGTCAAATCCACCACCTCGTGTCGCTCTGAGCTTGGCGATCATCTCTTCGTTGTTGGAGTAGGTGATCTTTAGTTTGATACCGGTCTCTTTCTCAAATTTTGCTTTGAGTTCTGCCGGCACATAGCCCTTCCATGTGATCAGTCTCAGTGTCTCCTGTGCCATCAGTACACCTGATGTCATCATCAGTGCTGCTGCGCCGAGTAAAATCTTTCTCTTCATTCTTCTTCCTTTTGGGTGATGTTATCATTCGATACAGCATAAGTATAATACGAATTTCTGTAGTTTTAGATAAATATGAGGGGATAGTTACGATTTGGTTACAAAATAATTGCATTTCGATACACACTGTCCTGATTTAAGTTTCAACAAGAAACTGTTATACTTAGCCCATGAAAGGTTTTGTAGTGGCATTGCGCCGTGCCAAAAATGAGGACAGCATCGCTGTCGTATTGACTGAGCATCATATACAGAGCTATTACCGCTTCTTTGGTGCACGGCACTCGATACTCCAGCTGGGACACCTGATCGATTTTGAGGTAGAGGGCGAAGATGGCAGATTCATGCCCAGGATGCGCGGTCTCTCTCAGATGGGATTCCCCTGGCTGAGAGAGCGCAACAGGCTGATGCTCTGGCAGCAATTTATCAAACTTTTCGAACCGCACTTGCGGGATACCGAAGAGATAGACAGCTTCTATTTTGATCTGCTGCTCAATGCAGCACGCAAATGGGACAGACAAAATCCCAAACGCATCATCGTTGAAAGCTACCTCGCCCTGCTCAGGCATGAAGGCAGACTCTATCCTCTTGTCTCCTGCTATATCTGCGAAAAGACACTGGGAGAGGAAGTATCCCTGATGGCTGCCCTCAAACCGGCACACCCTACATGCATCTACGCCTCCCCTCTCTCAAAAAAGAGCATCTCCTTTGTTTTGGAAGAGGGGAAAACACTCTATCTCAATGACAGCGAAGTAGAACAGATATACAGTGTGGTAATGAAGGGGTTGTAGCCCTATACAAAGCTTGGCGCATCGTTGGCAAAGAGGATCAGATCCCCCGGATATGTCTGCTCAGCTAGCATCTGCTCCATCTCACTCTTGGAGGCGAGTTTGAGTAGCTTCTCTTTATCCACATAGGATCTGAATATCTCGTCGTTCAGATCCCCGGTCACGATCACCAGATCAAAGATCTCGTTAGCTCTCTTGGCCACTTTGATGTTCATTGCTTCGTCTGCCTCGACGAGCCCCGGGGTGATGACCACCTTGCGACCGCTGTAGGATGATGCCAGATCAAAAGCCGCCATCATACCATCGATATTGCCGTTGAAGCTGTCATCGAGTATCACCTTGCCGCCCGCATCAATGCGCTGGAGTCTGTGATCTACCGGCTTGAGCGTAGAGAGCTGCTTTTGGATCTGCGCATCACTAAGCCCCAGTGCTTTGGTGACTTTGACGGATGCAGCCAGGTTGGTGGCATTGAAGGCTCCAAGTATCATGGCACGGTATCTCACTCCCTCCAGCGTAAAGCCGGTACCCTCCAGTGTTGCTTCGATATCTTCTATATCCTCTCCAAAAGTTTGGATATTGGATTCTGGCTTGACATGGACACTCTCGTGTATCCACGCTTGACGGAGTCTCTTTGTCTGCATGATCTCCATTTTGGTGTTGCGGATATGCTCCATCGTCTTGAAGTATTCAATATGTGCAGGTCCTATCTTGCCCACCACCACATAGTGAGGATTGACAAAGGTAGAGATCTCAGCGATATCCCCCTCTCCTCTAGCACCCATCTCTACGACATATACTTGAGCATCTACGGGTAGATCTTCGTTGATATCTTTAACTACACCTCCGAGCGTATTGACTGAACGAGGTGTTGCATAGGTGCGGTATTTGGCTGAGAGCAGATGAGCTATAAAGTTTTTGATACTTGTTTTACCATAGCTTGCTGTCACACCTATGACTATCAGATCATCCATACTCTCCAAACGCTTTTTAGCTCTATTTTTAAATCCACTAAAGAGCATCTTTTCTATATATAGAGACAACAGATAAGCCACTATAAGCGGTATCAAAATCGTATATTTACCGAATACAAGAGCCACAAACATAGCCGCAAATAGCAAAATAGCAAAAAATCTTTTGACCCTGCCTGTCCAAACAAGTGGCTTATCAAGCCCTCTAAACCACATATACAAAAGTGGCAGATAGATAGTCGCTACAACATAGCCATATCCACCATAATAGTTGGCAGCCATATACAAAACAAACGGAACGACAAAATATAATAAGTGCCACCAAGATTTGGTATGATGAAATAGGACTCTATCTATCTTATAGCTATACCACTGTAGATTGCTGATCAGATAATAGCCAATTGACGCTACAAATATAAAATACCCTAACAAATTGATCATATACATAAAAAACTCCCTAACTACTCTGACTGCACTCTTGCAAAATCTTCTCTTCGATAAACTTAGCATGTTTTAAAAAGAAAAAGTGATCCCCATCCAGTGGGTACAGCTTGCTATCTGATATCATAGATTTGATTTTGTGAGCGGTCCAAAGTGGCGTAGCAGTATCCTCTTTTCCCCAAAAAAGCAGTGCCTTACTGCGATAGTTGGCAAACTGAGACTCAAAATCCTCATTGACAACATTCTTGAAGGTTCCATACATCTCGTGACTCATCCCCTGTGCATCCGGAGCCACAAAGAGTGAACGGATCTTTTTCATACCAAGGGGCTTGAGAAACTTGACTGTGGCGATCTTGAGTTTGACCGACCAGGGTTTTTTGGTCAGAATTCCGGCAGAGGAGAGCAGTACCAGGCACTTCGGATCCAGTAGCGTAGCCACCTTGCCGCCAAAAGAGTGCCCCATAATGATCTCAGGCTCACTCTGTATCTCCTGCAAAAACAGGCGCAGCACCTGGGCATAATCCTCTGTCGTCAGAATCATCTCATTGCTGCTGTGTCCGAAACCGGGCATATCAACATAGATATGCCTATAGTCAGGAAACTTTTGGGAAAAAGCCTGCTGCATGATCTCCTTGTTGCTGCCCCATCCATGCAGGATCAATAGAGATTTTTTGGCACCTGGATTGACCAGCACATAGCTGATCGTAAAAGGCTGTGACCTGTAAGTGAGTTGCTTTCTCGCCATCTGTCTAGAGTGCTCCTCTAAGCTTCTGACTCTTGTCGAACCCATACACATCATCAAAAAAGTGTAATGTGCCTCCCTCATCTACATAGGCGGTAAAATAGACGATGTTGACCGGAATCTGTTCTTTGAGATTTACATAATTGGTCTTTTTTGTATGAGAGCGTTTCTGCACTGAGGCATATCCATTCGAGGTGTACACGTCAGAAACATGCTTGAGAAGCTTTTGGGGCTCAGAAAGACGAATGCATCCATGACTGTAGGCTCTTTTTTTGCGCTTGAACAGGCTCTTGGACTGGGTGTCGTGCATGTAGACAGAAAAACGGTTAGGGAACATGAATTTAACAGTTCCCAGTGCATTTCTGCTGGATGAACGCTCTATTATTTTATAGGGAAGATTCTTTTTCTTCCACTCTTTGGTCAGATAGCGTTTCCAATTGACACTTTTGGGATCTATGTTTTCTGATGCGATATTATAGTCTCTTCGTACGACCATATTTTTACGCTTGAGATAATTTGGATTGCGCACCAGTCTGGGGATCAATTCTGCTCTGGCAATATTGTCCGGGACATTCCATGCGGGATTGAGCACGATATATTTCAGCGTAGAGGTAAATATGGGTGTCTGCCAAGCCCGTTTGCCGACGATGACATTGAATGCCATTTTCTTGCTGCCGTGCTCAAAGAGTCTAAACTTGTACTCGGGTACATTGACCAGGACATAGGTATCCCATTTTTTAGGCTTCATGAGCTTGGTGCGTTCGATATTGAGTTTGACTTTTTTCAATGCCTTGCTCTCGCCTCCAGATCTCAATAAGTGGTAATGCGTGAGCAGTCTTTGGAATTGTGGCGAGGAAGGAATATAGGGCTTGAGAATCTCTTCGATAGATCTTCCTGTCTGGAGTTGCACCATAATGGCGCTATCTTTGGCACTCTGCAGCTGGATCTCATAATGTGTTTTGATCTTTTTGGCTACTTGGTCTCTCTGTGATGCCCTGAAAGCACCAAGGTCGATACAACTGTTGGCAAGGTTCTGCACGTAGCCGACCAAGAGCTTGTTGAGCAGTACAGGATTTTTTGTTTTCTCATACTGCTCATACAAAGGTTTGAGCGCACAGAGTGATGCATATTTGTCTGTTTTGAGTATCTCTAACAGCTCACTCTGTTGGCTATAGCTCCATCCTTTGGGAGTAGGACCCGTATGGACGGCACAACCGCCCAGTAACCATATTCCAATAAATAACCATACTAATTTTTGCTTCATCACTTAAGATCCTTTGATTCTGGCGGAAAGAAGTGTTTATTCTACCTATTTATCTTTAAAATAAAATGAATAGTTAATAATTAGTTAATAGATAGTTAATCAAGGCTCTTTGCGCAGCCGTATGCAGAGGCAAATGCCCACTGGAAATTGTACCCGCCCAGTTCACCTGCCACATCCAGCACCTCACCTATGAAGTAGAGGTTTTCTTTCTTGAAACTCATCAGGGTATAGGGGTCGATCTCCTCACATGCCACGCCACCTCTGGTCACCTCTGCTTTGGTATAGCCGAAGGTACCTGCCGGTGCAAAACTGTAGCGGTAAAGTATGGAGAGCTTGTCCCATGCATCGACAGATACCTCCACCGCAGGCTTGTCTGAAATATTCAACACTGTCAAAAAGCGTTTGGCTACTTTTTTAGGGAGAGGAAGCAGCGTAGAGAGCTGTTTTCTGCTCCCCTTGATGGACGCCGGCAAAAAGTGCGGCAAAAAATCTATCGTAATCTTTCCTTTTTTCCAATAGAGCGATGCATTGAGTACTGCGGGACCGCTGATCCCCTTGTGTGTAAAAAGCAGATCACCGCCGAAGATCTTTTCGCCCACGGTGATCTCTACCGGTATCGAAGCGCCACTCAGCTCCTTGAAAAAAAACTGCTCTTTTTGTACCGTGAAGCCTACCAGTGCAGGGGCAAGTGGTCTCACTGTGTGGCCAAAACATCTGGCGACCTCAAACCCGATCCCTGAAGCCCCGATCCTGGAAAAACTCAGCCCGCCGGAGGCTACCACTAGATGCTCAGAGGACACGGCACCTCTGTCCGTCTTGACCACAAAACCACCCTCAGTCTGCGAAATTTCCGTCACGCTTGTACCCAATTGCATAGCCACATCTACAAGCTCGCGCCTGAAAACCTCCAGTACCTCATCAGCACTGTTTGGGCAAAAGTACTGCCCCTCTTTGCGAAGTTGGGGCTGCAATCCCCTCTGCGCGAACCATGCCAGCACCGCATGTTGATCAAAGCGATCCAGCACAGACTGCACAAACCACTCCGCCCCCAGATAATTGTCGCTGCTGACATGTGCATTGGTAAGGTTGCATTTTCCGCCCCCTGAGATCGCGATCTTTGCACCGATGCGCAAATTGGTATCGATCAAGAGTACATTGCTTTTTTCCTCCAACAGTGATGCAAGCATCAACCCCGAAGCACCTGCCCCTATAATGATCGTTTTGTAGGTTTTTTTCATCGTAGCATTATAGCTGATTGTTAGAGTCGCTGCAACTTTCTGAGTCCCTCCTTGACCAGCGTGGCCGTATCGCCACTGCAGCCTGAGAGTGCCTTCTCTATCATCATTTTCTTGAAGCCCAGCGATTCCAGTGCCATCACTGCCTCTACATTGGAGGTGGGCGTATCATCCCCCTCCTCTCCACTGACAATGAAGTCTGCCAACTCTACGAGAATACGGCTGGCGGCCTTGGGGCCGATGCCGGGGACGCGTTTGAGCATGCCTACATCCTTGGAGGCCACAATCTTGGCAAAAGTTGCAGGAGTAAAGGTAGAACAGATCGCCAGCCCAACCTTGGGACCTACACCATTGATCTTGAGTACCGTATCAAACATCCGCTTCT